>CANOFO010000011.1 GCA_947565305.1 uncultured Lachnospiraceae bacterium
GACTAAGGATCTTGTGTCTGTATAGACGTGTGGGTTCAAGTCCCATCTTCCGCATCAATATTAAGGAAATCTTTCATAACAGAAAGGTTTCCTTATTTTCATGGGAAAAATTTTTAACTGTGAAAAGCAATGGTGTTAAGAAAGCAACGCTGCAATGCAGATGTTTAAATCTTCAAAAAGGCATACGGAAATGGTATCGTCAAACGCATATTGTCCTGTTTTCTCTTCGTTTTCAAAATCATAGACCGTGACGGTGGATTTTGAGGGATTGACAATCCAGTATTCCCGGACGCCGGCGGTACGGTATTTAAAAAGTTTTATGCCATAATCCATATGTTCCGTGCTGGGGGAGACGATTTCGATGATCCAGTCAGGTGCGCCGTTGCAGCCGCGGTCATCCAATTTGCTTTTATCGCATATGACGGAGATATCGGGTTCCACATAATTTCGGTTGTCTTTGTTAAGGAAGACCGCAAAGGGGGCAGCATAAACATCACAGTTTCCATTTTTGCTGCGGATATAATTCCCAATTTCTTGGTGTAATTTCCAACTGATTTTTTGATGAAGCCGCATAGGCGGAGCCATGTTATAAATCTGTCCGTCAATCAGTTCTGCCCGCTGTCCGTCCGGGAGGGCATAAATATCTTCGACTGTGTAAACCTGTTCTTGTGGCAGTGCCATACTATCACCTCGTTTTCTTCTTATTATACCATGAATTGCTGCGCAATCCCATGGTTGCCTATGCGCACTGCGGCGCGTATAATATCTTCCGATATTATACCATGTTCTATTAATGTAGAACAGATAAAAATGGATTTAAGGATTATTTAATAATTTATGCATTATCATATACCCATAAAAACGAAAGGGGCGAAGTGATGTATTTACGGATTCTGAAAAAAGATTTAAAGCGGAAAAAGACCATGAACACCATCCTGCTGATATTTGTCATTCTCGGTGTGATGTTCACATCAAGCAGCGTCAACAATATGGTTACGGTAGCGACTGCGCTGGACAGTTATTTTGAGATGGCCGGTGTGCCGGATTATTGGTATGCCACATCTTATGAAGAGGAAGCCGGGCGTGTGGAAGATTTTGCCCGAGAGAATGGGTATGGGCTGCGTGTATCAGAACTGGTGCAGATTGACCCCAGGGATGTCAGGGTGGAGGGCGAGCGGTTTGAGTATTCCAGTTCCGTAGTCCTGGCAGAAGCAGGAGATACGAAGGTTTTTGACGAAAGTGAACAGGAGATTACAAAGGTAAATGACGGCGAAATCTATGTCTCTGCGGAAATTTTTCATTCTGTACAAAATGATTTCCATATAGGCAGCAAAGTAGAAATAACCGCGGAAGGCAGGACAAAGGAATTTACATTAAAAGGCTTTACCAAGGACGCACTTTTTGGCTCATCCATGATGGGCATGACGCGATTCCTTGTCAGCGAAAATGACCGCCAATTCTTTGACACCCAGACTTGCACAAAATTCTATTCCCTGCTGCTGTATACGGATGACGCGGCGTTTTTGGACAAATTTGAAGATTTAAACGTAAAGACGACGATGAGCGTTGACCGTGCAGGCATGAAGATGATGTATATCATGGATATGCTGATTGCGGCGGTAGTGCTGATTGTCAGTATCTGCCTGATTCTGATTTCGCTGGTGATTTTACAGTTTACGATTAACTTTACGGTCAGTGAAGAATTTCGGGAAATAGGCGTGATGAAAGCGATAGGCATTTCCAACTGTAAAATCCGTGGGCTTTATATCCTCAAATACTTTGCGATTTCCGCTGTGGGGGCGGTATGCGGGCTGGTGCTAAGTGTTCCCTTTGGTAATCTGCTGATTCAGAGTGTATCAAAAAATATCATAATTTCCGGGCGCAATAAGGTATTTCTGAATGTTCTGTGCGCAGTAGGCACGGCGGCGGTTGTGGTGTGGTTCTGTTATCTGTGTACGCGCAAGATTAAGAAATTTTCTCCAATTGCTGCCATCCGCAACGGCGAAATGGGTGAGCGTTATAAACGCAAAGGTTTTTTGCGTTTGGGCAAATCACATTTAATGCCGGCAGTGTTTTTGGCAGCAAACGATGTGCTAAGCAGTGTCAGGCGCTATATTTCCATGATTTTGATTTTTACACTGGGGCTGCTGTTGGTGATTATCCCGGTAAACAGCATCAATACCCTGCAGTCTGACAAGCTGCTGCCATTGTTTAATATGGCGGACTGTGACCTTGTCATTTCCCAGGAGCTCCTGTTTTCTGCCAATGGGACGAATGAAAAGATGATTGATGAAAAACAGGATGAGGTAAAAGAGGAACTTCGCAGCCATAGCATAAAGGCGGATGTGTTTCAGGAAATTATGTTCCGTTTTAATATTTCGCATGGGGATAAAAAAATGTCTTCCCTTGCCTTTCAGGGCAGAGGCGGAGTGCGGGCAGATGAGTATTTTTACTTGGAAGGGACGCCGCCGGAAAATGACGGTGAGGTAGCGATTACCTATCTTGTGGCAGATAAAATTGGTGCAGAAATCGGCGACAAGGTAAAAATTGATATGGGAAATGAGGTAAGGGAATACCGGGTAACGGCAATTAACCAGAGCATGAATAATCTGGGTGAGGGCATCCGTTTTTATGAGGGAGA
Source organism: uncultured Lachnospiraceae bacterium (assembly GCA_947565305.1). GTDB lineage: Bacteria > Bacillota > Clostridia > Lachnospirales > Lachnospiraceae > Petralouisia. Next base: position 2,642 of record CANOFO010000011.1, read on the forward strand.
TGATATCGACTACAATTTTGCCGCCGGCAGTTTTGGCATTCAGATTCGTTATCAGGATAACCCGGACAGTGAGACTTTCCGTGAGCGGAAAAAACTGCTGAGACGTGTGTTCAATGAAACGGACGTCTATGAAGTAGGGGAATATATCAGCTATATGATAGGCGATGTGGCAGGGCAGCTTGAGGGTGTAAAGAGCCTGATTCTGGGAATTATCCTCTGTATCAATGTCCTGGTTGCCGTGCTGATGGTGAGAAGTTTCATCACCAAAGAGAAAGGGGAAATCGCCATGCTCAAAGCGTTGGGGTTTGGAAATACATTGCTGGCTGCCTGGCAGTCCATGCGCATTGGCATAGTGCTTCTGATTTCCATTGTCATCGGCACTTTGATTTCCACACCTTTATCCAAACTGACAATTGGACCGATTTTTCACATGATGGGCGCTTACAGTATAGAATTTGAGGTCATTCCTCTTGAAGTGTATGTTATCTATCCGCTTGCCGTGCTTGTGGCAACGGTGTCTGCGGCGGTTGTGGGGGCGGCGCTTCCCCTGCGCAAAATTTCTGCTGCCGAAACTTCAAATATAGAATGATGCCGCTTTGCGGCGTGTATCCGGCGCAGGGAACAAATGAAAACGCAAGCGTTTTATTTTATTCGTTCCCTATAATTTAAAACACAGATAGATTCAGGAATTTAGAAAGGATGGAAAATATGGGTAACGTTTTGGAAGTGAAAGACCTCTGTAAAACATATATTGTCAATAAACGGCAGAACAATGTGCTGAAAAATGTTAATTTCAGCATCGAAGAAGGAGAGATGGCTGCGGTCATGGGGCCATCCGGTTCGGGGAAATCTACGCTGTTATATGCCGTTTCCGGCATGGATTCCATTACGGCAGGAAAAGTCGATTTCTGTGGGAAAGATATCGCTAAACTGTCTGCGCGTGAACTTGCTAATCTCCGTCTGGATGAGATGGGCTTTATCTTTCAGCAGATGTATATGATGAAAAATCTCACCGTGCTGGATAACATCATCCTTCCGGCCTGCCAATCCAAGAAAATCAGAGAGAGCCGTAAAGAGACGATGAGCCGGGGACAGGAGCTTATGCGCAAACTTGGCATTATTGAGATAGCAGACAACGACATCAATGAGGTGTCCGGCGGACAGCTTCAGCGCGCCTGTATCTGCAGGAGCATGATGAACAAACCGAAAATGATATTTGCCGATGAACCGACCGGGGCATTAAACCGCAGTTCTTCCGATGAGGTTATGGAAGAACTGGCAAAAATAAATGGTGAGGGCACGACTGTCATGCTGGTAACCCATGATGTTAAGGTTGCCGCAAAGTGTACGCGGGTATTCTATATTGTTGACGGAAATATACAGGGAGAGTATAATCTGGACAGATATACCTCCCCCACGCAGCTGCGTGAACGTGAGCGCGCCCTCAACAACTGGCTGATGGAGATGGGATGGTAAGATTGGGTATTTGTGACAGGCCCCAGGAGCAAGGGCAGGCATTTCGGGAGGTGCAGAGTATGACAGACATTTTAATTGTGGAAGACAACGAAGAGCTGGCGGGGCTGCTCTGTGATTTCCTGCGTGCGGAGGGATATATTGTATCGGTTGCGGGGACTGGAGAGAAAGCTTTGGCGCTGTATGAAAGGTACGGCGCAAGGCTTCTCGTGCTCGATGTCATGCTGCCGGGGATGGATGGTTTTGCCATATGTGCAAAAATCCGGGAGCAGAGCAATACGCCGATTCTTATCGTCAGCGCAAAGACTACGAAGGATGACAAACTGGGTGGGCTTCTTTTGGGGGCGGACGATTACATTGAAAAACCCTATGACATAGATATCCTGCTGGCGAAGATTAAAGGGATTTTCAAAAGGCGGTATTCGCGGGATGAGATTTCAGAGGGAAAACTGACCTTAAATAAAGAGAGCAGGACGGTCTGCAAAGACGGTGAGCCTTTGGAAATGACAGCCAAAGAATTTGATTTGCTGCTGCTGTTGGTTGAGAATAAGGGAAAGGCATTGAGCAAGGAATTCCTCTTTCGTGAGGTTTGGGGCAGCGACAGCTTTTCTGAGCCGCAGACGCTAACGGTGCATATTAAATGGCTGCGCCAGAAGATAGAAGATAATCCGAAAGAGCCGCAGAAAATTCTCACCGTCTGGGGCGTGGGGTATAAGTTCGTATGAAAAATTTCCGTAAGATTTTTATGGCGGCTGCAGGGGCAGTCCTTGCCATTTTTGTGGCGGCGAATCTTTTTCTGGTGTCTGGGAAGACGCAAAGCGGCAGACCATATGTTGTGGAGATAGACAGGCTTGCCCGCACAATCGGAGAACGAGGATTTGAAAAAATTGATTTATCACATTGTCGGTATGTGGCAAATGTTGTGCAGTCAATGGGGCAGTTTCCGGACGAAGATTTTTTTGAGGATACGGACTGCGAATACCTGGTCAGGGTGGTTGACGGCAAAGTTTACCGTTTTGATTATGTGTACCAGGCAGACCGGGGGCAGCAGCGGACAATTGTCACCGTAAACCTGATTTTGGCAGTGATGTCGCTGCTTCTTTTTGGCATTCTGCTGTTTGTGCAAAGAAAAATATTGACGCCTTTTGCAGCATTGAGCGAACTGCCTTACGAGCTTTCTAAGGGAAATCTGACTGTGCCGATTAAGGAGGGCAGATACCGTTTTTTTGGCAGGTTCGTCTGGGGGCTCAATGTGCTGCGGGAAAATTTAGAGCAGCATAAACAGCGGGAACTGTCTCTGATGCGGGAGAAAAAGACGCTTGTGCTCTCTCTTTCCCATGATATTAAGACGCCGTTATCAGCTATCAAGCTGTATGCAAAGGCTCTGGCAAAGGGACTTTACAGTGAGAAGGAAAAACAGCTTGAGATATATAGCAGCATAGGCGAAAAGGCAGACGAAATTGAACGATTCCTTTCACAGATTATAGAAGCTTCAAGCGAGGATTTCCTGAATTTTGAGGTGGAGCAGGGGGAATTCTATCTGTCAGAATTAGTACATGCAGTTTCTGCCTATTATCGGGACAAATTAGAGATCATGAAGATAAGTTTCTCGGTGGGGGAATATACAGACTGCCTGTTAAAGGGGGACCTGGACAGGAGCGTGGAAGTCTTGCAGAATATCGTGGAAAATGCCGTCAAATATGGAGATGGACATGAGATTGCGCTTTCATTTTCCAGGGAGGAGGACTGCCGGCTGCTTACGGTGAGAAATACAGGCTGCACGCTGGCGCAGACGGAACTGCCGCATATTTTTGAGAGCTTTATCCGGGGGACAAATGCAAATGGCGTAAACGGCAGCGGGCTGGGGCTTTATATCTGCCGCCAGCTCATGCATAAAATGCAGGGAGAAATCTTTGCAGAGATAAGGGAAGGGCAGATGTATGTGACGGTGATTTTTCCTGGTTGACAGATTCGTCAGCCCTGTGGTAGAATAACCCTAGTTTTTAGGAGAGAGGTGAAAAGATGAGAATATAATCGACTTTTGAACGCATGAAGATTTTGGGTGGTATAAGAGGCGTGTCTTATACCATGTTAACATGCTGCCAGAAGTGGATTATGTACTCATAACCTCTCTTTTTGTGTGCCAGGATATCTGTCGCCGGACAAGGTCTGTGCCGGCATAATCCTGACTTGAGGTTATGGTATGTAATGGGACTGTTTGGCAGCAAATAGTTCCGTTTTTTGTATTATTTACAAGAGCGAGGAATTTCAAGGAGGGATGAATATGGCACAGATAAATGTAAGTAACCTGACATTTTCTTATGAAGGAAGCTTTGATAATATTTTTGAAGATGTATCTTTTTCGGTTGATACAGACTGGAAGCTGGGATTCCTCGGGCGTAATGGAAAAGGGAAGACGACTTTCCTCAATCTGTTGCTGGGGAGATACCAATATAGTGGAAACATTGCGGCAGCGGCAGCTTTTGATTACTTTCCGTATCCGATATCGCAAGGGCAGATGCAGCGCGCGGCAGCAGATTTTTTGGAGGAAATAAAGCCGCAATGTGAACTGTGGCGCGTCATCTGCGAACTGGAGCAGTTATCGGAAAGTGCGGAGATTCTCTATCGTCCGTTTGTGACACTGAGTCCCGGTGAACGCACAAAAGTCCTGCTGGCTGTCTTATTTTCCGGGGAGAATGATTTCCTGCTGATAGACGAGCCCACGAATCATCTGGATGAGGAGTCAAGGGAGGATGTGAAGAAATACTTATCTTCTAAGAAAGGATTTCTGCTCGTGTCGCATGACCGGGATTTATTGGATAGCTGTATCGACCATGTCCTCGTGTTGAACAGGAAGACCATAGAGGTACAGCGGGGGAACTTCTCAAGCTGGTGGGAAAATAAGCAGCGCCGGGACCAGTTTGCAAAAGCGCAGAATGACAGGCACCGCAAGGAAATCAGCAAGTTAAGGCAGGCTGTTTCCCGGTCCGGCGCCTGGGCGGACAAAAATGAGGGTACAAAGATTGGTTATGACCACATAAAAGAGCCTGACCGTCCAACGAGGGCATATATTGGCGGCAAGACAAAAAAGATGCAAAGCAGGGTTAAGCAGCTTAAGAACCGTATCAACCGCGAGATAGAAGAAAAAGAAGGGCTTTTGGCAGACTTGGAGCAGCCAGTGGATTTGAAAATAATGCCGCTTGTGCATCACAAGGAAACGCTTGTGGAAGCCAGGGATTATGCACTGAACTATGAGAGGAATGGACAGCAGTTATTTACAGGGCTGACGTTTACCATCGCCAGGGGACAGAGGGTTGCCCTGCATGGCAAGAATGGATGTGGGAAATCAACGCTCATAAAAATGATTCTGCAGAAAGCAGGTTATGCCAAAGACTCTCTGCCCATCGCAGAAACCGGCACATGTAAGACGGCAGCGGGGCTGGTGATTTCCTACATTAATCAGGACACCTCCATGTTAAAGGGCGGCATTTCTGAGTTCTGCCGTAGGCAATCCCTGGATGAGAGCCTGTTCTGTGCCGTGCTCAGGCAGCTTGATATGGAACGGGTGCAGTTTGTGAAGAAAATAGAGGACTATTCCGAAGGGCAGAAGAAGAAAATACTGCTCGCCGCCAGTCTGCTTACGCCGGCGCATCTGTATATCTGGGACGAACCCCTCAATTACATCGACGTGTTCTCCCGAATGCAGGTGGAAAAGCTGCTCCTGCAGTACCAGCCGACGATGCTCTTTGTAGAGCACGATGCGAGGTTCCGTGAAAAGATAGCCACGGCAGTGGTAGAGATGTAGTGGGGGATAAACTGTTACGCTGATTGTACAAAAGTGCACAGGACTTGTTGACAAAGGAAAACGGTGGTGGTACACTCTTAATATCATTAAAATTAGAAAGGAAGAAAGGGAGAAAACGTATGAAGAACTTTTTTAAAGTGGCAAAAGTAGGTTTAATGATTATGGTGTGTGCCCTGTTTCTGGGAATAGGGATTAAGGCAGATGCGGCGCTGGGTAAGGTTACGAATCTGGAGCAGAAAGATGACGGCACAGACAGCAGCGGTAAGTATGCGGTGCAGATGCAGTGGACTGCATTGCCAGGCGCTGACGCGTATGTGGTAGAGTATTGTGAGAAGGGTAAGAATTTTACGGGCGATACCAACAGGAATGGATTGGCAAGAAGCAATTCTGTGACGATAGGCGGTCTTACAGCCGGAACGTCCTATGACATAAGGGTTACAGCGGTGACGCTTGACGGGGCAGGCAGCCCCACAGATTCTGGCGCTGCTTCGGATATAGTTGAGGCTGTTACAGCTCCTTCGGGAACAATCACTACCCTGAAACAGAGTGGCGCGCAGGCGAAGAAAGTGACGGTTTCCTGGACAAAGGTTCCGGGAGCAAATGTTTATGATATTGGTTATAAGAAATATGGCAGCACAGGCAATGCTAATTATGTTACAACCCCCAATGACGTGTCCAGTTACTCATTTTCTGCAGCTGTAGACACAAATTACGTTGTGGATATTGCTCCGGCAAGGAAGAGCAGCAAAGGTTATGTAGCTTATGGTTCAGGCTCAAAGCCGATTCTTGCCTCCAGTCTGCCGAAAAAGATTACGAAAGTTAAGTTCCTTACAAGCGGCAGCAACTCAGACCCCAAAGCCGGGATTGTAGATTTTTCCTGGAATCCGAGCAATGCGGCAGATGGGTATGAATATGCTATCTATGGAAATAATGGCAAGAAACTGACTTCCAAGACAATCACAGCTACCAATCCGAAACAGCGTGTGACAATTAATAATAAGAAATTAAAGAATGCCAACCAGTTTATGAAAATCAGAGTCAGGGGCTATCTCAAAATAGGGAAAAAGAAGGTATATGGGCCATATTCTGACTACTGCTGGTTTGCAAAATATCCCTTGAGCGTAAAGGGAAGCATCGTCAATAAATCAAGTATTTCAGATGGATATAAGATTTCCTGGAAGAAGATGACAGGTGCGAAGGATTACACGGTATACATTGCGATGGGTAATGGAAGCTGGAAGAAAGCAGGAACTACCAAAGGCACCAGCTTTGTCATTAAAAAGTGCGGAAGCGCCCCGCTTGCTACATATACTACCTACCGTTATAGAGTAGTGGCAAATAAGAAAGTTGGCAAGAAAAAAGTCACGAGCGACCCCACTTGGAGTGCAAGTTTCCGTCTGACTACTACATATTATTACTATTAAAGGGAATATGCCTCTCCGGTCAAATATTTTGGCTGGAGGGGCATTTATAGAAAATGAAAAAAAGTATTGACAAATCCAATGAATCTATATATAATAGCTATTGTGAGTTTTGCAGAACAGATATTAAGAATCAGGGCTGCAGAATGACATAGCTGCAGGAGTGGCGGAATTGGCAGACGCGCAGGCTTCAGGTGCCTGTGGTAGCAATATCGTGTGGGTTCAAGTCCCATCTCCTGCATGAAATGAAAAAAGCTGTTGTTTGTACAACAGCTTTTTTGTCATCTGTGGAAAATAGATGGCTTTTACAATAACAAGAGGAGGACAAGAGATGTTATACAGGAAGAATCCGGCGAATGGAGATGAACTGTCGATTTTGGGTTACGGCTGTCTGCGCTTTACGAAGAAAGGTTCAGCCATAGACCAGGAGAAAGCGGAAGAGGAGATGAAAGCTGCCATAGAACATGGCGTCAATTATTTTGATACGGCATATACATATGCGGGGAGCGAAGTCTGCCTGGGCAAATTTCTGGCAAAGGGTTACCGTGACAAAGTAAAGATAGCCACAAAACTGCCCCATTACTTTATCAAGCAAAAAGGAGACATGGAGCGGTATTTTTCGGAGGAGTTGGAGCGTCTGCAGACGGACCATGTGGAATACTACCTGATGCACATGCTCAACGATGTGGCGACATGGGAACGTCTGCAGCAGTTTGGAATCAAAGAGTGGATTGAGGAGAAGAAAGCAAAGGGACAGATTCAGAACATCGGCTTTTCTTTCCATGGAGGGACGGAGAATTTTAAGAAAATTGTCGATGCGTATCGTTGGGATTTCTGCCAGATTCAGTATAATTATATGGATGAACATTCCCAGGCAGGCAGACGGGGGCTGAGGTATGCCCATGAAAAAGGTTTGCCGGTGATAATTATGGAGCCGCTAAGAGGCGGGCGTCTTGTGCAGGGGCTTCCCAAAAGTGCGGTGAAGCTTTTAGAGAAGGAGGAACCCAGACGGAGCCCCGCAGAATGGGGGCTGCGTTGGCTGTGGAACCAGCCGGAGGTGACGGTGGTCCTTTCCGGTATGAATGACATTGCCCAGGTGGAAGAGAACATAAGGATTGCCCAGGACGCCCAGGCGGGCTGCATGACCGAACATGATATGGAAGTGATTGAAAAAGTCAAGGCGGAGATTAACCGTTACATGAAAGTGCCCTGCACCGGCTGCGGATATTGTATGCCCTGTCCGGCGGGTGTAGACATTCCTGGATGTTTTTCCGCATATAATACGAGGTACACAGACAGCCAGTACCAGGGGATGAAAGCCTACATGATGTGTACAACCTTGCGGATGAACCCCAGCAATGCGTCCAAATGCCTGAAATGTGGGAAATGCGAGCAGCACTGCCCACAGGGGATTGCGATTCGCAAAGAGCTGACCCAGGTCAAAAAACACATGGAGACACCCATCTACCATGCGGCAAGGATAATCCTGAAGCGAAAAAGAAAATATTGAGCATATCCGCGTAAAGTTGCAAAATTTGAAGAAAAAATAAAGGAATTGAAAGATTTATGCGGAATATATCATTTAGAGGTGATTTGAATTGCTCATCAGAGAGAATATAGAGCTGTTAGAACGGACCTATTTAAGTCCCTTTGCCACGCTTAGTGAGAAATCTAAGGGGCGTGACAGGGAGGAAGAACAGTGTGATATCCGTCCGGTTTTCCAGAGGGACCGTGACAGGATTCTGCACTGCAAATCATTCCGCCGCCTGAAACATAAGACCCAGGTATTTTTGACGCCGCGGGGAGACCATTACCGTACCAGGCTGACCCATACGCTGGAGGTTTCCCAGAATGCCCGTACGATAGCCAAAGCGCTCAGGCTGAATGAGGATTTGGTGGAAGCAATTGCGCTGGGGCATGATTTGGGACATACTCCTTTTGGACATGCGGGTGAGCGGATTTTGAACAGCATCTGTGAGGGAGGTTTTCGGCATAATGAGCAGAGCGTCCGCATTGTGGAGAAGCTGGAGAAAGATGGTGAGGGGCTGAATCTGACCTGGGAGGTGCGGGATGGGATATTAAACCATCAGACCAGCAGGATGCCTTCCACCTTGGAGGGCAAGATTGTGCGGTTTTCCGATAAGATTGCGTATATTAACCATGACATAGATGATGCCATACGTGCGCGTGTATTGTCAGAGGAAGATATTCCCAGGGAATACCGGGAAATTCTGGGAATGACTTCCAAGAAACGTTTGGACAACCTGATTCATAATATCATCACAAACAGTTTGGGTAAAAACGATATCTGCATGTCGGAGGAAGTGGAGACGGCGATGAGAGCTCTGCGCAAATTCATGTTTGAGAAGGTGTACTGTAATTCTGTGGCCAAAGGTGAGGAAGAGCGGGCAGAAGGTCTGCTGTGCCGTTTGTTCCAGTATTACATAGAGCATATTGACGAGATGCCGATGTGGTATCTGGGAATGATAGAGCAGGGACAGGCGAGGGAGCGCATTGTCTGTGACTATATTGCAGGGATGACAGACCAGTATGCGATTGCCAAATATGAAGAGTATTTTATGCCCAAGGCATGGCAGGTGAACTGAGCGTTTTATGCCAGGGTATGGCAGGAGAATTTAGGGTTCTGTGCCAGGGTATGGCGGGTGAATGGAAAGGAGATATGGATGCCATATTATTCCGATGAGCTTATTGAAGAAGTCCGTTTGGCCAATGATATCGTAAACGTGATTTCTGATTATGTACGTTTGCAGAAAAAGGGCAGTACCCATTTTGGACTCTGTCCTTTTCATAATGAGAAGACCCCCTCTTTTTCCGTGAGCCAGGGAAAGCAGATGTATTACTGTTTTGGCTGCGGGGCAGGGGGAAATGTCATTACTTTTTTGATGCAGTATGAGAATTATACGTTTCAGGAGGCGTTACAGGCGCTCGCGCAGAGAGCGGGGATAGAGCTCCCCAGGCAGGAAATGTCTGTCAGGGCAAGGCAGGAGGCTGACAGGCGTACAAGGATTCTGGAAGTCAATAAGGTGGCGGCAAAATATTTTTATGCCCAGCTGAGAATGGAACAGGGGCAGAATGGAATGTCTTATTTTGAGAAACGCGGGCTTTCCATGGAGACTTTGAAAAAATTCGGGCTTGGATATGCCAACAAGTTCAGTGACGATTTATATCAATATCTGCGCAAACAGGGATATGAGGATGAGCTGCTGAAAGATTCCGGCCTGGTAACGATTGATGAGCGGCGGGGAGGGCGTGATAAGTTTTGGAATCGCGTGATGTTTCCGATTATGGATGTCAATAACCGTGTGATTGGATTCGGTGGGCGCGTGATGGGGGAGGGGGAGCCGAAATACCTTAATTCCCCGGAGACAATGATTTTTGACAAGAGCCGGAACCTGTATGGGTTAAATTTTGCCAGAAGCTCAAGGAAACATTATATCCTCCTGTGTGAGGGATATATGGATGTGATTGCGCTGCATCAGGCAGGATTTGACAATGCGGTGGCGTCTCTGGGCACAGCATTTACTGCAGGCCATGCGAATCTGCTCAAACGGTATGCCAAGGAAGTTTACTGTACGTTTGACAGCGATGGTGCGGGCATTAAGGCGGCGCTGCGCGCCATCCCGCTTTTAAAGGAAGCCGGAATCAGCGCGAAGATAGTGAAAATGAAGCCTTATAAGGACCCGGATGAATTTATCAAGGCTGAAGGGGCGGATAACTATCAGAAACGCATCGACGAAGCACAGAACAGCTTTTTGTTTGAAGCAGAAGTCTTAGAGCAGAATTACAATCTGGGCGACCCAGAGGGCAAGACGGCGTTTTTCAACGAAATTGCCAGAAAAATTTTGGAGTTTGAGGAGGAGTTAGAGCGAAATAATTACATAGAAGCGGTAGCCAGGAAGTATCAGATTGGATTTGAAAACCTGCGCAAGCTGGTGGTGCACCAGGGTACGCGCGCCGGCCTTACGAGGGAGAACAGGCAGCTGAAATCAGGAATCAGTGAGAAGAAAAAAAGAGAAGACGGCATGAAGCGGTCACAGAAATTGATGCTCACATGGCTGATTGAAGAACCGGACCTTTTCCCCAAGATAAGCCCATATCTGGGACCGGAGGATTTTACGGAGGACCTGTACCGACAGGCAGCCGAGATAGTTTTTTCCCAGTACCGGGAGGGAAAACTTAATCCTGCAGGGATTATCAGCCGGTTTACGGAGGAAGAGCAACAGCGGGAGATTGCGGCGCTGTTCAATGCCCGGCTGAAAGAGGTCACGACTACTGCGGAAAAAGAGAAAGCGTTGCGGGAGACGGTCATCCGGCTAAAGGAGAACAGCATCCAATATCGTTCCAAGCATTTAGAACCGACTGATATGGAAGGGCTGCAAAAACTCATTGCCGACAAGAAAGCGATGGAGGCGTTAAAAACGCAAGGCATAATATTACTAAATAAGGACAAAATATAAACAACGAATGGAAGGAAGAAACGAAATGGAAGAAAAAAGTGCAAAATTTGTTGAGAAGCTGCAGGAATTGTTAGTGATAGCAAAGAAGAAAAAAAATGTGCTGGAATATCAGGAGATTAACGATTTCTTTCATGACTTGGAGTTGGACGCGGAACAGTTTGAGAAGATTTTAGATTTTCTGGAGACCAACAATATTGATGTGCTGCGGATTTCTGAGGAAGAGGAGGAAGAAGATATTCTCATTGATGAGGATGATGAAGTGGAAGTTGAGAATATTGACCTTTCTGTCCCAGATGGAATTTCCATTGAGGATCCTGTTCGTATGTATTTGAAGGAAATTGGAAAGGTAGCGCTGCTCAGTGCGGAAGAGGAAATCGAGCTGGCAAAGCGCATGGAACTTGGAGATCAGGAAGCGAAGAAACGTTTGGCAGAAGCGAATCTGCGTCTGGTGGTCTCTATTGCCAAACGATATGTGGGACGCGGAATGCTGTTTCTGGATTTGATTCAGGAGGGGAACCTGGGTCTTATTAAGGCAGTGGAGAAATTTGACTACCGCAAAGGGTACAAGTTCTCCACGTATGCGACCTGGTGGATTCGTCAGGCAATTACCAGAGCTATTGCAGATCAGGCGAGGACAATTCGTATTCCGGTGCATATGGTGGAGACCATCAATAAGCTGATCCGCGTTTCCAGACAGCTCCTGCAAGAATTAGGGCGTGAACCGACCCCTGAGGAGATTGCAGAGGAGATGAATATGCCAGTAGAGCGTGTGCGGGAAATCCTCAAAATTTCTCAGGAGCCGGTGTCCCTGGAGACGCCTATCGGCGAGGAAGAGGACAGCCATCTTGGCGATTTTATTCAGGATGATAACGTGCCGGTTCCGGCGGAAGCGGCAGCGTTTACCTTGCTGAAAGAACAGCTGGTAGAGGTATTGAGTACGCTTACAGAGCGGGAGCAGAAGGTACTGCGCCTGCGTTTTGGTTTGGATGACGGACGTGCCAGGACATTGGAGGAGGTCGGCAAAGAGTTCAATGTGACCAGAGAGCGCATCCGCCAGATTGAGGCGAAGGCACTGCGTAAGCTGCGCCATCCCAGCCGCAGCCGTAAACTCAAGGACTACCTGGATTAATGAAGAAAATGATTCAATTATCAGAGAGATTACAGGCTGTCGCCAGGCTCGTGGGGGAAACCGGGGTTGTGGCAGATGTTGGGACGGACCATGGATACATACCGGTTTATCTTGTTTCCGCTGGCAAAGCAGGAAAAGCAATTGCCATGGATGTCAATCAGGGACCGCTGCAGCGGGCTTTGGAGCATATCCGAAAGTTTCATTTGGAGGAGCAGATAGAGACAAGGCTTTCAGATGGCCTGAAGGCGCTGCAGCCAGGGGAGGTACAGACGATTGTGGCTGCCGGGATGGGCGGCGCCTTGATGACGCGGATTCTTGATGAGGGGGAAGCCGTTGCGCACACGGCAAAATGTTTGGTGCTGCAGCCGCAATCGGAACTTTTTGCTTTCCGCCATTTTCTGGCGGATCATGGATATCGGATCCTTGAGGAAGACATGGTTTATGAGGACGGAAAGTTTTACAGTATGATGGCAGCAGTATGGGCAGGAGAACGTGCTGGCGATTGTGCAGGGCAGATGACGGAGCCGGAATGCAAATATGGTCCTTTGCTGCTTGCTGGCAGACATCCTATCCTTCGCCAGTACCTGCTGCAGCAAAGAGCACAGAAACACAGGATATTAGAGAATTTGGGGAAAAATGCCAGGCAGGATGTATCAGGACGCAGAGCGCAGCTGCTGCAGGACCTGCAGGAGATAGAGGGGATTTTGGAGTCATATTGACGGAATGGAAGGGAGAAGGTATTATGACATGCCGTGAAATCATAGCATTGTTACAGGAACAGTCACCGGAAACGATTGCTTGTGAATGGGACAATGTAGGTCTTTTAGTTGGGAATTTTGAGCAGGAAATAAAGAAGATTTACATAGCATTGGATGCAACTGGGGAAACGATTGCCGAGGCCGTAGCGGAGAAGGCAGATTTGCTGCTTACGCATCATCCCCTGATTTTTAAAGGCCTCAAGAAGGTCAATACAGAGGATTTTACCGGCAGGCGTGTGGTAAAGCTGATTGAGAATCATATTTCCTGTTATGCCATGCACACCAATTTTGATGTGAAAGGCATGGCGGAACTGGCGGCAAAAGGCATGGGACTGTCTGAATGTGAGGTTTTAGACGTTACCTGCCAGGGAGAGGAAGGTTCCGAGGGAATCGGCAGGGTTGGTATGCTTCCTGCGGAAATAACATTGGAGAAATGTATCAGTCTTGTAAAGCAGGCGTTCGCTGTGGACACGGTGAAAGTATTTGGGGATTTAAAGCAGCCGGTAAGAAAGGCAGCTGTCTGCCCTGGTTCCGGCAAGAGCGTAATTTCCCATGCACTTTGCGCAGGTGCAGACGTGTTGGTTACCGGGGATATTGACCACCATGAGGGAATTGATGCGGCGGCACAGGGACTTGCCATTGTTGATGCGGGGCATTATGGGGTGGAAAAGCTATTCATTCCGTATATGGTGCAGTATCTCAGGGAGAGGACAGAAGGCATTGAGGTTGTGGGGCAGCCGGTGAAACAGCCATTTCGCTATCTATAATGTAGGAGGACAGAATGAAAAAAGCGACATATCAAATCATAGTCAATGGGGAGGAAAAAAGCTACCCGGCTGGGACATTATTTTCAGAACTCGCCCGGGAATACCAGGCACAGTACGAGGACGATATTGTGCTGGTCATGTTTAACAACCGTCTGAAAGAATTACATAAATCGCTGAAAGCAGACGGAGAACTTACCTTTGTGACGACCAGGGACAGGGCTGGCAGGAAAGCTTACCGGCGCAGCGTTACCTTTTTGATGCAACGTGCAGTCCATAACCTTGCAGAGGAAGATGGGAAAACTGTCTCCGTGCGGGTAGAGCATTCCATCAGCCAGGGATATTACTGCGAATTGATGGGAGAATCCCCGGATGAATCTTATATTTCCAGATTGAAAAGCGAGATGCAGAAGCTTGTGGAGGAAAAGATTCCCATTAAGAAGAAAAGTATTTCCACCGATGAGGCAGTTACGCTGTTTCGGGAATTTGGTATGCGTGATAAGGAGCGTTTATTTGCGTATCGGCGCAGTTCCAAGGTAAATATATACAGCATTGGCAGGTATGAAGATTATTTTTATGGCTATATGGTACCGGATACCGGGTATCTGAAATATTTTGAACTGGAATTGTATGAGGGCGGGTTTGTGCTTCTGTTTCCCGATAAAGATACGAAGACGCCGTCCAAGTTCATTCCATCCCACAAGCTGTTCCATGTGCTGAGAGAATCTGCGGAATGGGGGGAAAAGTTGGATATCGGCACAATCGGCGCTCTGAATGATGCGATTGCCCAGGGGCGTATCCGCGATGTGATTCTGGTATCAGAGGCTTTGATGGAGCGCAAAATTGGCAGGATGGCGGAGGACATTGCCGCCATGCCGAATAAGAAATTTGTGATGATTGCGGGACCGTCTTCTTCCGGCAAGACCACTTTTTCCCACAGGCTTTCCATCCAGATGATGGCATTAGGGCTTAAGCCGCATCCGATTGCGCTGGATGATTATTATGTGGACCGTGTAGATACGCCGAAACATTCTGACGGAACTTATAATTTTGAATGCCTGGAAGCTTTGGATATTGAATTGTTTAACCGCGATATGTCGGCGCTTTTAGCTGGTGAGCGTGTGGAACTGCCTATTTATAATTTCCGCACCGGAAAACGCGAATATAAGGGAAAATATAAACAGCTTGGCGAAAATGACATCCTGGTGTTAGAAGGGATTCATGGGCTGAATGACAAATTGTCGTACTCATTGCCCAAATCCAGCAAGCTGAAAATCTATATCAGTGCATTGACACAGTTAAATATTGACGAACATAACAGTTTGCCTACTACAGATGGGCGGATGATACGGCGGATGGTCCGGGATGCCCGCACCAGAAATATTTCTGCCAAAGAGACGATTGCCATGTGGGGTTCTGTGCGCAAAGGTGAGGAGCAGTATATCTTCCCTTTTCAGGAGGAAGCGGATATTATGTTCAATTCTGCACTGATTTATGAACTTGCCGTCCTGAAGCAGTATGCGGAGCCGCTGCTGTTTGAGATTGACAAGAGCTGTCCCGAGTATGTGGAAGCAAAGCGTCTGCTGAAGTTTTTAGATTATTTCCTTCCGGTGCCCAGCGAGGATATTGGCAAGAATTCTATTTTGCGGGAGTTTATCGGCGGAAGCTGCTTTAATGTATGACCTAAGGAGGGACCCAGCGAAGCTGGGAGGATGCCTTAGGTCTTGTAGAACAGCCAAAGAGGTAAAAAGACCTAAGGAGGGACCATATGGCATGAGGGGGGACCCAACGAAGTTGGGGAGAGCCCTGATGTCTCCTATCGTTTTTCAAAGAAGTAAAAAGGAAGCTGGGAGGATGCCTTAGGTCTTGTAGAATAGCCAAAGAGGTAAGATAACCTAAGGAGGAATCATGGGACAGAAGAAAGTAGAGGAATTTCGTTATTACGAGATGCCTGTGGGAAGATATGATTTGGCATTGCTGGGGGACAGTTGGATTACAACTTATCGCACTGGTGAGCAGCATTTCCACAATTATTTTGAAATCAGTTATTGTTATTTCGGGGAAGGTGTGGTGTTTCTGGGAGAAAAGTCGGAGCCTTATGGTCCCGGCACAATCTCATTGATTCCCAGCAACTTTCCCCATGGCATACACAGTAAGGAGGGCGGTGTCTGCCGCTGGGAGTTTTTGTACCTGGATTTTGCAGGGTTTGTTGAGCGTTGTTATCAGTCAGATGTTTACAAAGGCATGAGGATTCTTGATCAGATAACACAGTTTCCGATTATGATTGAATCGGAAGATTATCCCCGGATTTCCAATGTGGTGCGTGCAATTTTGGATGAGAACCGCGAGCAGGAGACGCTGAACCGGGAGGCAGTGGGCGGTTATATGTTTGTGCTGCTGCAGGAATTGGTTAGGCTCAATAAAAGGATGTCCGAGATTAACAAGAAGGAATCGCTGCATGTAGAGAAAATCCGTCCGGCGTTAGTATATATTGAGACCCATTACCATGAAGAAATTAAGATAAAGACGCTGGCAGAAGTCTGTAACCTCAGCGAGCCGTATTTTCGGAAATTATTCCGCAACTGTATGAAAACCTCACCTCTTGAGTATATCAATACAGTGCGGGTGCAGAAAGCTTGCGATTATTTGCAGAAGAAAGATTTTCCGGTAAATGACCTCGCCTGGCAGGTAGGCTATTCTTCGGTCTCCACGTTTGAACGTAATTTTAAGAAGATAGTAGGACAAACACCCAAGCAATGGCGGCTCAAATCTTCTAATGACAGGGAATTCGTGGGTTATCAGACGAAGGTGCTCCGGGGCTGGTTAGAGTAAGAGAACAGGAGGAAGGGATATGAAAGGAAGACGGAATGTGGCAGCAAAGGC
Organism: uncultured Lachnospiraceae bacterium; assembly: GCA_947565305.1. Taxonomy (GTDB): domain Bacteria; phylum Bacillota; class Clostridia; order Lachnospirales; family Lachnospiraceae; genus Petralouisia. The sequence goes on from CANOFO010000011.1 coordinate 19,353, forward strand.
AGCGCTTTGCTTGGCGTTGTCGCTGGCAATGGTTTTGGCAAATATGGTGATTTTATCGCCGCAGCAGTTATCGGAGGTGAAAGCAGCGGCAGGGGAGGTGCATGTTTATGCGGATACACCGGGGGATGAATTGTCTGCAAAATATACATTGACGGCAAATGGGACAAACGTTCCGGTTGTCAAGTACAGCCGTAATGGCAATAATTTTGACATTGCCCGCTTCGCTTCTGCGGACAATACGCCGGAGTACACCGTCCAGGTGAAGGAAGATATTAATCAGGTGACAGTCTATCCAGAACGGTATTATCCGCAGGAATCTATCCAGGTAAGCCCAGACAAGCGAAGCGTGACATTTTCCATGTCCGATAAGCTTCGCTATGCATTTGTAATGATTAATGGCGGTCCTGCCGACCAGGCGGGGAAGCCCTACCTTGCCATTATCAATGACCCGCCCGAGCAAGCGGATAATATTCCAGATAAGACTGCTGCCAATGTGCTCAATTTCAAGACATTTTCCGAACAATACCTGCAGGAGCATCCCAATACGGCGGCACAGCAGGCAGAACCAGCGGGCACAACGTCCGGCGGAACATCTTATGAAGCCGGGACATTGGTGGAAAATGGGACCTCACAGGTGCGCTTTCCTGATAAGCGGAAGATGACAGCGGATGATGTGACCTTTGCCTTGCAGGCAGCGCTGGATGCAATTTATGCGCAGGGTTCTTCTTATGATACATTATATTTTCCGGCAGGGACATATGTGTGTTCCGGTCTGGAAATACGTGACAGAAAAGGCAAGAATGTCACGGTTTATCTGGAAGAGGGGGCGTTGATAAAGAACCGTATCCAGGAATGTATGCAGGCGATGGAGCCAGCAATTGGTATCTGGGATTCTGAGAATATCACTATCTCCGGCAGAGGAATGTTTGATGGGAATGGCGTGGAAAATTACAGGAAAGACCGCCATGATGCCAAAGACAGCTGCCATCAGGGCGGCGTTATGATTGTGCGTTCTTCCAATATTGTGTTCAATGATACCTACGTGCGGGATGCCAAGCAGTGGAATTGGGAATCGCATGGGAGCAAGCACTGCACGCTGAACAATGTCAAGGGGCTGACGCCTTACAACCAGCCTTGGGTGGATGGTCTTGACATGGCAAGTGCGCAGGACCTTACGATAAATGGCGCGCTGACACTGGGAAATGACGATAATTTTGCCAGTGGGCATTACAATCCCAGTGATGGATTCCCCAATACAGTTGCGGGGTATGACCAGTATAACAGTGACAATTTACAGTGGGATACCGAGGATTCATTCAATATATCTGTCAGCAATACGCTGGGGTGGAGTTTCAGCGGCGGCAACGGCATCCGTCTGGGACACGACTGTTATGGCCATGCCATGAAAAATTACACGTTTGAAAATGTGAATACAACCAATTTTACCGGAGGAGGGAATGGCATCACCGTCCAGAACGGAACTGGCAATAACAGGCCATATCCCGCGTATGAGAATTTAGTATTTAAAAACTGCTCCTTTGACACTACCAGGGTCGGCACGAATTTTAACATCAATGGCCTGTCTGCAGATAAGAGGATTGGCAGCGTTACTTTGGATAACTGCTGGTTTTCTAATGCTGCTGCTGTAAGTTCTGTGAGCAATGTCACAAGCCTTACGATAAAGAACCATTATGTAGGCAAAGAGCGGGTCACTGTCAGCAGCCAGGCAAAGCTGACAGCGACTGAGGTTGGGGAGGATGTGCATGACTGGGTGGACAATCATGCACCGCTCTTCTCGGAACCTTCTTACAGTGCAATAGAGGTGGAGGCAGGAAAGACGCTTGCATTTACGGTACAGGCAGAAGATGCGGACAATACGCCGGTGGCCCTTGGCGTAAAGGAGGGCACATTGCCGCAAGGGGCAGCTTTTGACGTCACTGCCGGTAAATTTACCTGGACGCCGGAAGAGGGACAGGTTGGAAAACATACGGTCATCTTTACAGCTGCCGATGCGTACGAGACCACGGAAAAGAACGTGGAGATTACTGTCAAATCCTCCAAAATAGAGACAATTACAGTCACATCTCTGGCTGATGCAACCGTTAAATCTTACCAGACAGAGAAAGAGCGAAATTACGGTAATCAGGATTATATCCGTACGCTGCGGATGAGCGATGCCCTTACTGAGGAGTCTCCCGTAGGCATATTTGGCGAAACAGTAGGCACAAGCACCAGCGACAGCAGGGATTGTAAGATTGCATTTCTATCCTTTGATGCAACAAAAATCCGCGAGAATCTTGAGAAACTGGATAAGGCAGAAGTGCAGCTTACCTACATTGGACGCCGAGACAGTAAGGTGGCTGGGGAAGATAGCTTGCTGGCAGTTCCGGTAGTGGGGACATGGAGTGAGTCAGAATTAATGTGGAACGGCATGCCCACGCTTGACGGTGCCAACGCGAAGTCTTCCGCATCATTTCCGGTAGACCGGAATAATATCATAATGGCACAGGATGAGAAGTACAATACCGGTCAGATGATTGACGGTACGAAAGTCACCATTGATGTGACGGAATGGGTGCGCGCATTGCCTGAAAATGCGCAGGTATTATCCCTTGCAGTCTGTGATGCCAAAGGCTGGGAACTTGCATTTGTCAGCCGCGAGGGAGCACAGAACATGGAGAAGGCGGATAAGGATATGGAGCCGTCCCTTTTGCTGTCGGTGAAAAAAGAAAGCACACAAGGACCTGGAGACAACACAGGTACAGGCGGTAATACAGGTTCAGGAGACAACACAGGTACAGGCGGCAATGCAGGTCCTGGTGGCAATACGCCTCCCGAAAACAAACCGGAGCCGGAGATTAAGGTGAATAAGGTTTCCTTAACCGCGCCTTCCAAGAAAATTGCTGCCGGAAAAAGAGTAAAGTTAAAGGTCAGCATATTGCCGAATAATGCAAGCATTTCAGCAGTGGAATGGTCTAGCAGCAATAAAAAATATGCCACGGTAAATGGCAGTGGCGTGGTGACGACAAAACGTGCGGGAAAGGGCAAAACCGTCACCATCAAGGCTATGGCAAAGGATGGGAGCGGGAAATACGCCTCTGTCCGTATCAAAATTATGAAAAATGCCGTAAAGAAGGTGACAATTGGGAACAAGCCCAAGACATTGCGGGCAGGACAGTCAATTGTCTTGAAAACGACGGTGAAAACGACAGGAAAGAAAGCAAAGGAAGCCAACAGAACGCTGAAATGGAGCAGCTCGAATACGAAATATGCAACGGTCACTTCCAAAGGGAAGGTAACGGCAAAAAAGGCTGGAAAGGGCAAGAGCGTTACGATTCGTGTTGTTTCTATGGATGGGACGAACAGGAAGGATAGTGTGAGGATTAGGATTCGTTAGTCAGAGAATCTGGCAGAATTATGGCTTGTACCATGTACTGGCATATGGTAAGATAATAGGAAATGTAATATGTGCAAGTAAGTAGGGCAGATAATCGCGGCTGCAAGTGTCGAAAGACCGCAGGTGAGGAAAGTCCGGGCTTCACAGGGCAGGATGCCGGTTAACGGCCGGTGGAGGCGACTCCAAGGACAGTGCAACAGAAATATACCGCTATTGTGTATCAATAGTAAGGGTGGAAGGGCAGCTTAAGAGACTACCGCCCGCCTGGCAACAGGCGGGGCACATGTAAACCCCATCCGAAGCAAGACCGAACAGAAGCGTTGACGCGGCCCGCCAGCTTCAGGTAGGTTGCAGGAACTGGCTGGCAACAGCCAGGCTAGATAGATGATTATCCACGACATAACCCGGCTTACAGCCCTGCTTACTTGACATATCTAATTTTTCTGCCAATGGAATTGACGCAAATATCTGTCCTTCTCAGAGAGTATAACTTTAATAACAGAAAAGAGGTAATGTATACAGTCCGAGTTTTACTAAACATTGTAAAACCAGGGCTGTTTTTTTACTTTTTATAAAAGAAACACGAGTCATTTTGTACAATAATTCTGTTTTGAAATTTGAGCGCATAGTAAATAACGATGCTTAATTTTGCGTTTTTCCTTGCGTTTTTGTACATTTGTGATATAATTGTGGCAACATATATTAGTTTTCTGTTTAAGTAAAACTATATGTCCAAATTGGTAAACAAAATAAAGAGGAGGATGAAACGATGAGCAAGAGTAAACTCAGAAAGAAGTTTGTGGCCACATTTCTGGCGGCTGCGCTGGCAATTACTTCGGTAAACCTCGTACCTGCTGGTGCAGCCACAGCCTATGCGGCAGAGAATGCCACGCTGGCAGCGGGCGATTATTACATCATGAACACCGCGACAGGCAGATTTTTAAACGGAGGCAATTCCTGGGGGACGCAGGCAAGTGCGTTAGAGTATGGACAGTTCATGACATTGAGCGTTGTAGATGCAGAGAATGGCATATACAACATTGACAGCCATATCTCTAATGGTGGAAATAATCATTTTGTAGGTGCCGAAGGATTTATAGATGGAGGGGCGACTCCCTTGACGATTGCGAGTTGTGGGAATGGCAGCTATACGATTGCCAACGCCAGTGGGGCATATCTGACGGCGCCCAGTGGAACGGACACCACAGTTGTCACATATGAGGCTGAGAAAACAGATAATTCAGAGTGGCAGATTCTTTCACGTGAGGAGCTGATAGCACAAGCCGTAGCAAAGGTCAGGGCAGAACCGAACACTCCGGCAGACATTACATCGCTTGTTTTGGATTCCCATACTGGCAGGAATAACCAGTATCTTAGCAAGTGGGGCAGTGGATTTACATCAAAGGTGGAAGTTGATTTTACTGGAGACAATGCGAAATATGCCTGTGTTGAGAAGTACAAAGGCGTATTTGAGTTCACGCAGACGATTACCAATGTGCCCAATGGCGATTATGAAGTAAGCGTACAGGGTTTTCACCGTGTTGATGATACAAACGGTGCGGTTGCGCCGGTATATTATATCAATGAAGCCCAGAAATCGCTGATGACGATTGATGCTGATGCCAGAGAGACCCAGGGCAATGGCTGGGAGAAGGAAAGAAATGGCAAGTATGTGCCGGATAAGATGAGCCAGAGCGGCATGTGCTTTGCAGCGGGCGGATATAAAAATGATTTCGTCAGCGTACGTGTCACAGACCACACCTTAAAGATTGGTCTCAAAGCGACAGACGCCAAGAGCTGGGTTATTTGGGATGGCTTTGATTTAAGGCTGAAATATGCGTTCACAGACCAGGAGGAAGCAGAGAATACTGCAGGTAAGATTGCTGCCATCGGTGAGGTGGAACTCACTGATGCATGTAAAGCGAAGATAGACGCGGCAAGGGCATCGTACGATGCACTGACCGAAACGCAGGAAGCCTTAATGACCGAAGCGCAGAAGAAAGCATTGACCGATGCAGAGGCGAGATATACAGATTTGCAGGCAGCCGCAGGAGCAGTGGCAAAGATTAATGCTATCGGTGAGGTGGTATTGACCGATGCATGTAAAGATAAGATAGACGAGGCGAGGGCGGCATACGATGCCTTAACCGATGTGCAGAAAGAAATTGTGACAGCCGCTGAGCTGAAAATATTGACCGATGCAGAGACGAAGTATGCAGATTTGCAGGCGGCTGCAGAAACGGTGGCAAAGATTGAGGCAATCGGAGAGGTTTCCCTGAAGCCTTCCTGCAAAACAAAGATAGACGAGGCAAGGGAAGCATACGATGCTTTGACAGATGTGCAGAAAGGATTGGTAACAGAAGAGCAGCTGAAAGTACTGACCGATGCAGAAGCAGCGTATAAAAACCTTTATGACAACGCCTCAGAGGAAGAATTGAATCAGATAGCAGCGCAGGAAGTAACGGATGCGATTACTACAATCGGAACGGTAGAGCTTACGGACGAATGCAGAGCGAAGATTGATGAGGCGAGAAAGCTGTACGATGCCTTAACAGAAGACCAGAAAAAGTTAGTAACGAACGTGCAGGTATTAGAAGAAGCAGAAACTGAATACAAGAGACTTAAGGATGCGGCAGATAAGGCGGCAGCGGATGCATGTAAAGCGAAGATTGCAGCTATCGGAGAGGTTGCAGTGACGTCCGAATGCAGATTGGCAATCAAGGTGGCAAGGGAAGCATACGATGCCCTGACAGAAGACCAGCAGGCATTAATCGCACAGGAATATGCAGCATTAGCAACAGCGGAGACGGAGTATGCACAGCTTGTAGCAAGTCCGATTCTGGCAGATGGCGATTATTATATTGTAAATGCAGCGACAGGCGGTTATCTGAATGCCGGCAATAACTACCAGACGAAAGCAAGCGTACTGACATATGGGCAGCTGATGACATTTGCAGTCAGTGAGGACGATAATATTTCCTATACGATTGATTCCCATTATTTAAAGAGCGGAAAGCACCACCTGGGCAATAATGGATTTTTGGACGGCACAGCAGATTTGTTGAAAATTGAAAAGTGTGCGGACGGTAAGTATAGCATTGCCAATAATGAGGATAAATTCCTGACAGCGCTTACGGAAGGCACAGCTGCCGAGTTTAAGGCAGAAAAGACGGCAGAATCTGAATGGTATATCCTGAACCGCCAGCAGCTTATTAAGAGATTGTCCAATGAAGTGGTTTCTGCGGACGATGCGGTAGACGTTACCTCGCTGATTTTTGATCCAGATTTTAAAATTTACAATCAATATTTTAGCAAATGGAACGGCAGCGTGGCACAGGGCGGGCTTGAAGCCAACAGGTGTGTGGAAGTGTATACTCCGACTGCAAAAGCATTTGATTTCGTGCAGACAATCACAAATGTGCCCAATGGAGAGTATGAATTAAGCGTACAGGGATTTTACCGCGTAGACGGAGAAGGGGATGCAGTTCCGCCGGTTTACTATATCAATGAGACTGAGGGAGCGCTGATGACGATAGAGGCAGAGGCGAAACCAGAAAAGGTTGACGGTGCCTGGAGTACGTTAAGAGGAGAGGTTTATGTACCGAATTCGATGAATGACAGTTCCAATTGCTTTACTGCAGGTGCATATACAAATGAGCCTATTTCTGTGACAGTTACAGACCATACCTTGAAGATTGGCGTGAAATCAACAGATGATAAGAGTTGGGTCATTTGGGATAATTTCAATTTAAAGCTAGTGTCGGTTGTGACAGATGAACAGGAAGCCCAGGCGGTAGTAGGTAAAATAAATGCTATCGGTACAGTTGAAGCTACAGAGGCATGTAAAGAAAAGATAGATGCGGCAAGGGAAGCATACGATGCCTTGACGGATGAGCAGAAAGAATTAATTACAGATGTACAGCTGCAAGTATTGCTGGATGCAGAAGCGAGATATAATGACTTAGAAGCAGCCGAAACCGTAAAGGGGTTGATTGAGTCTATTGGAACAGTTTCCTTAGAGCCTGAATGCAAAGAGAAGATAGATGCGGCAAGGGAAGCATACGATGCCTTGACGGATGAGCAGAAAGAATTAGTAACGAATTATGATAAGCTGCAAGCAGCGGAAGCAGAGTATGACAGGCTCCTGGAAGAGGGAGGCCAGGCAGCGATTGACCAGGCAGCCGCAGCGGCAGCGGTAAGGAAGATAAATGCAATTGGTACGGTGACAGCCACAGAGGAATGCAAAGAGAAGATAGATGCAGCAAGGGATGCATACGATGCCCTGACAGAGGCGCAGAAGGCATTAGTCACCCCAGAGCAGTATAAGGTGCTGACCGATGCGGAAGACAGATATGCAGAACTGTCAGGAACAGAGACTCCAACTCCGCCTTCAGCAGAACTCAAAGAACAATTGGCAGCAGCCATAGAAGCAGAATTGGCAGAAGCTTTGGTAGAAGAGGCTTATACAGAAGAGACCTGGCTGACATACAAGGAAGCATTGGAAACGCTGCAGGCCTTGGCAGAAAATGAAGATGCAACCAAGCAAGAGATAGAAGCAGCGCTGGAAGATATGAAGACAGCAGGCGAAGGGCTTGAGGTCAAAGAAGAATATAAGCCTACAGAAGAGCAGATAACGGCGCTGGAATCGGCAGTTACTTCAGCTTCGGACATTAATCCTACAGATTACAAAGAGGATGAAAATTGGACGGCATTCCAGACGGCGCTTGCGAGAGCACAGTCAATTAAGAATAGGCCAAACGCAACTCAGGCACAGGTGGAGAAAGCGATGGCGGATTTGGCAGAGGCAATCACCAAGCTTACGCCGGCAAATGAGAAGACAGCTGCAGACAAGACAGCATTGAATAAGGCTATCAGCGATTGCAGCATTTTGAAGCAATCCGACTACACAGCAAATACCTGGAGCGCATTCCAGACAGCATTAAATGCGGCAAAGGCAATTGCAGCCAAAGAAGATGCAACGCAGGAAGAAGTAAATAACGCGCTGGCAGAGTTGAATGCTAAGAAAGCTGCCCTGCAGAAGGTTGCAGTTCAAAACGCAGTTAAGGTAAATAAGATAACACTGTCTGCAGACAGCAAGAACATTGCAGCTGGTAAGAAGGTGACAGTGAAGGCAGCGGTTAAGCCAGCAAATGCTACAGATAAGGGTGTGACCTGGAAGTCATCAAACAACAAGTGGGCAACCGTGAACGGCAAGGGAGTGGTAACCACTAAGAAAGCTGGTGCAGGTAAGACCGTTACCATTACAGCAACTGCTGCAGATGGAAGCAACACAAAAGCAACAATCAAGATTAAGATTATGAAGAATGCCGTTACCAAGATTACCTTGAAGGCAAAAGCCAAGAAAGTGAAAGCTGGCAAGAAAGTCACTGTCAAGGCAACGGTTAAGACCAACGGCACGAAAGCCAACAAGAAGCTGGTTTGGAAGTCTTCAAATACCAAGTGGGCAACTGTGAACAGCAAGGGAGTGGTAACCACTAAGAAAACAGGAAAAGGCAAGACCGTGACTATCACGGCAACGTCAACGGACGGCACGAAGAAATCAGCAAAAGTTAAGATTAAGATTGTAAAATAAAAAGCTAAACTCTTTATAAATTATTCTTAAAAGAAAATAACTCCATTGACTTCCTGGTTTTTCTGCGCTACCATTAAGGAAACACACCGCACAGGAGATGACGATATGAAGCAGAAGATACAGCATTTTATGATGGGAAGATATGGCGCAGACCAGTATGGACAACTGTTGATGGGGATTTCTGTGGTGTTCCTGGTGATTTCCCTGTTTACCAGGCTGGATATTTTCTATATCCTTGCTTTAGGTCTGATGGGATATGAGTATTACCGTATGATGTCCAGGAAGGTTGAGCGAAGATATGCGGAGAATCAGAAATTTCTCAACTGGCGGTACCAATTGGTGGTAAAGTGGAACCGGAAGAAAGAGCATCTCCGGCAGCGGAAGACACATCATTTTTATAAATGCCCTTCTTGTAAGCAGAAGGTGAGAGTGCCAAAAGGCAAGGGAAGGATTTGTATTACCTGTCCCAAATGTAAGGAAGAATTTATTAAGAACAGCTAAAGAGTATATCCCCAGGTTACGTTGTGACTTTGGGGATATCTTTTTTATCTTATAGGGAGGACCTTGTCACGCTAAAGTGTGAAAGTATATTCCCCACTTTGTTCTGTTTGCCTGCTTTGTATCAGGTTGGTGCATTAATTTTCCTTTGGATTGCATTTACTATATAGAATCAAGTTTACCTGTTTCAATTATAACCTCAAATTTCTATCATAATTATCATATATAATAATTTGGAATTTTTTTGAGACAAGAGTGTACTGACCAGTTTATAATCAGATAAGCCAATCCGTACACCAGGAAGAGGGAAGAGAGGAACATTTATGGAAAAGGCAACAGTATTGCTGATTGAAGATGAAGCCAAACTGTTGGAAACTTTATCAGATTTTCTTACAATCAATGATTATCATGTCATTCAGGCAATGGATGGCCTGGATGGGATGCAGAAATTCAATAAATATCATTCGGAGATAGATATTGTACTCCTGGACGTGATGCTTCCTTTTGCCGATGGGTATGAGGTGCTAAAGCAGATTCGTTTATGCTCAAATGTGCCAGTCATCCTGTTGACAGCAAAAGAGGAAGTGGAAGACCAGATTAAAGGATTTTCCTACGGTGCAGATGACTATATCATCAAACCGTATTCGTTATCTGTTGTAAAATTACATATCGAAGCAGTGCTCAAACGTTATGGGCATGGGCAGGATTTCCTCTATGCCGGGGATATTAAGCTGGAGGTTAAGGCAAAGAAGGTGTATGTAAAAGACACCTTTGTAGAGACTACGCCCAAAGAGTTTGAACTGCTTCATATTCTGATTCGCAATCAGGGAACAGTGCTCACAAGAGACTATATCCTCGACACAATCTGGGGAGATTATTATGTTGGCGATGTGCGGACCATTGATACCCTGATTAAACAGCTGAGGAAGAAATTAGGCGACATGTCTTATATACGGACGGTATATGGAGTTGGCTATTGTTTTGAGGTAAAGAAAGATGAGAAGAAAGATTAGCGCCCGCATTTTTACAATGTACTGGGTATTCACTCTGGCAATGGTATTGTGCTGCGTATTGTGCTATAAAGTGTTTTTTCCATTTTATTATGACTGGGTGAAGGATAAGCAGATTCGTGAGGCATATATGGATATCCAGGACTTAGACCTCGCAAACCTGCTGGAGGATGATTATTCTGCGTTTGCAGAGTACGAGGAGGCAAATCTCAGTTTTACCATTGCAGACGAGGACCTGAATCCTGTGTACACAACAAGGGATAACCAAAAGTATCTCGTATATAAAAATATTGAGATGAAAAAGGAATTGTTTTCCAGAACTCCTGATGTGATAGAAAGGGACAGCAAATTAAAAGAGACCACAAAACTGCGGGGGATTATTACGCAGAATCAGGTGGATTATTATATTGTGATAAAGGATACGCTGCAAAAGGTGGGTGCCGCCAAAACTTCGGAAAACTTCACGGTACTTGCTGCCGTGCTGACCTTTCTGCTGGGCAGCCTGCTGATATGGAAATTTGCTAATGATTTTTCAAAGCCGATGGAGCGGCTTGCAGCTGCCGCAGATAAAATTGCGGCGGGAGATTTTGAAATGCGGGCGGCAAAAGAGGAGAAATATGAGGAAACTTGCCGGTTGTCGGAGAGTATCAACAGTATGGCTGGGCGGCTTGCGCAGAGTAAGGAACAGATTGAGGAAAGCAGAAGGCAGCAGCTTCGCCAGAATATGCAGCAGGAGCGCGCAGAGAAGATGCGCAAGGATTTTATGGCAAAGATTTCCCATGAAATTAAAACGCCCCTTGCCGTGATTTCCAGCCAGTCGGAAATGCTGGAAAATGTGGAAGGTGAAAAACGCAAATATTACCTGTCATCTATTCAGGAAGAGGTGGAGAAGATATCGGGCATGGTCAGCAATCTTTTGGATGTTTCCTATATGGAACATCATATGGAAGGGATGCTGCAAAAAACACTGGATATGAAAGAAGTCATGGAATATATTCTGATGAAATATGATGGCCTGGTAAAAAAGAGACACCTGCATATGGAAACGTTTCTGGAAGAAGGATGTCTTGTGTATGGAGATCAGGAATACATTGAACAGGCAGTTAATAATTATATGATGAATGCCATTGAATATATGGAAATGGGGGGGAATTTGCGGGTTACCTTAAAGAAACAGAATAAGGATGTTCGTGTCGGGGTCTATAATTCAGGCAGGCAGATACTGCCGGAGGACATGGAGCGGATATGGAGCGGGTTTTATACCACCAAACAGAAAGATTCCAATGCATTTTCCCATGTGGGGCTTGGGCTGTATATTGTGCAGAATGTAGTTACCATGCAGAATGGTAAGTGCGGCGCCCAGAATATGCCGGATGGCGTGGAGTTCTGGTTTACTCTGCCCCGTACAACATAATTTCCTTCCTATCAGGGTCCTGAGGAATCTGCCAGAACATGTCTGGAATTCCCCGGGACCCTGGCATTTTATCTCGAATGTGTGCGAAGGCGGACTCTCTGTCCTTTCTGCCCTTTATATTTTTCCTCGCAGTATTTGCAGCGGTATGTTTCCGTCTTCTCATCTGTCAGCAGGAAAATCTGGTCTAATTCCTGCTCTACTGAGGTGATGCAGCGGGGATTGCGGCAGTGGATGATGTTTTTGATTTTTTTGGGAAGGTGGAGTTCGCGTTTTTCTACAATTTGTTCCCCTTTGATGATATTGACCGTAATATTGTGGTCAATAAAGCCCAGCACGTCCAAATCCAAAGTATCAATATCGCATTCTACTTTCAGGATGTCTTTTTTGCCCATTTTGTTGCTGCGCGCATTTTTGATGATGGCGACGCAGCAGTCCAGCTTGTCCAGTCTCAGGTCATAGTAGAGGGAGAGGCTGGTTCCCGCCTGAATATGGTCTAATACGAAGCCTTCTGTAATTAATCCTACATTTAACATACTTCCACCTCCAGCAATGTCAGAATGAGAGCCATCCGCACATAGACACCATATTGTGCCTGTCGGAAATAAGCGGCTCTGGGGTCGTCGTCCACTTCGACAGAGATTTCATTGACTCTCGGAAGCGGATGCATGACTATCATGTCATCCTTGGCAAGGGTCATTTTCTTCTTATTGAGGATGTAAAAATCCTTCATCCGCACATAGTCATCTTCATTGAAGAAGCGTTCTTTCTGTACCCTTGTCATGTAGAGGATATCCAAATCTGCCATCGCTTCTTCCAAGCGTTCCACTTCACGGAAAGCAACGTTATTTTTGTGCAGGACATCCTCGCGGATATAGCTGGGAACGCGCAGCTCCTCAGGAGAAATCAGTGTGAATTTGATGTTGGGGTAACGGATCAGGGCATGAATCAGTGAATGGACGGTACGACCGAATTTTAAATCGCCGCAAAGCCCAATATTGAGATTGTCGAGGCGTCCTTTGAGGGAACGGATGGTCAGCAAATCTGTCAGGGTCTGTGTGGGATGCTGGTGTCCGCCATCGCCAGCGTTAATAACGGGGATTGTTGATTTTTCAGAAGCAACCAATGGGGCGCCTTCTTTGGGATGGCGCATAGCGCAGATGTCTGCATAGCAGGAGATTACGCGAATCGTGTCAGAAACACTTTCCCCTTTTGCCGCAGAGCTGCTGTCTGCACTGGAAAAACCAAGAACGCTGCCGCCCAGGTTCAGCATGGCGGCTTCAAAACTCAGGCGTGTGCGGGTGCTGGGTTCATAAAAACAGGTTGCCAGCTTCTTGCCTTCACATGCGTGTGCATATTTCTGCGGGTTGTGTTCAATATCATTTGCCAAAGTGAGCAGTTTGTCCAATTCTTCTACGGACAAATCCAGCGGGCTCATTAAATGCTGCATAGATGGCCTCCTAAGATGTTATATTTTTATAATCATATATCAGAAAAGGGTAAATTTCAAGAGGAAAAAGAATTGCAAGGAAATTAAAATTATAGTAGAATTTGACGTAAGGAGGGATGGGAGGAGACCTGGGGTTTCCGATTATTTCTCAAAATAAAATTCAGCGAGGTGCTTACAAATGGAAAACACGAAAAGAGAATATCAGGAGAGGAAGAGGATTTTGTTCTTTGGTCTGCCCTGGACATTCACAAAGTATTATATCGGGGAGGAACTTTTGACAGTGAAAAAAGGTCTTTTGAAAACCGTGGAAGATGATTGTTATATGTACAAAGTGCAGGATGTAAAGATGACAACGACTTTGCTGGAGCGGATATTTGGGCTCTCCACGGTAATCTGTTATACCGGAGACACCACAGACCCCCAGATTTCCCTTACGCATATAAAAAACGCAAAAGAAATCAAAGGGTTTATCTTAGAAGCATCTGAGGTGGCAAGGCAAAAAAGGCGTACTATGAACACGCTGGACATCGGTACCATGGACGGCGATGATTTATAAAATTTCTTTTGAATGGATATCCTGGCGCAGGAATTGCAGGTTTATAAGTTTGCTGAGCGCTGTGATGGAACTGCCTGTTTGGAGGGATTCATCAGCAGGTTTTCAAAAATGAGCCCGGCAATCATCCAGAAAGGGGCAAAATCCAGTCGAATCACTCCTTTTATGTTTGTTTTTGCTTTGCTGTAATCCCAGGGGCAGACCTTAAATTTTTTGAGGATGCTTCCGCTGACGTATTCGCCGAGGAAAATAAACATACTGTAAAACAGCGCCCGTATTCCGGTGGGGAATTTTCGGACCAGGCTGCAAATGGGCTTGAGGAAAGCCGCCATGCCATAGATTGGGAACATCCACAGGGATGTTTGCCCTATCAGCTGTAATTCACGTTTTCGATAGGAATCGAGGGCGGTAAAAAGGATTTCCATACACCACCCGGTAAGTCCGCAAAGTAAAAAATTCTTTTTCATGGGAGTAATATGCCCATTTTTGCATAATCTATGCAAAAAATATTGACGGAAAAGAGTGAGGCATTATATAATAGATATGTTGTGAAAATTTACTACAAAGGAGTATGGTATGATGAAAAAAATGAGAAAAATCAGCTTGCTTTTGGTAGCGATGCTGACAGTTACAATGTTGGGAGGCTGCGGCAGTTTTGATGCTAGTGGGTACATAAAGGCGTTGCTTGACAACTCTTACAAAAATGATTCCGCTGCATTTGTGGAGCAAAAAGTGGGGACCGAGGAACAGGCCAAAGAATTGTATGACCAGGGTATTGAGACAGAAGTAAACAGCCTGATTGCCGGGGTAAACATTTCAGATGAGCTGAAAAACGAATTTACGACAGTACTGCAGGATGTTTATAAAAGCGTTAAATATACTGTGGGGGAAGCTACCAAACAGGATGATAAATCTTATGTAGTAGAAGTGAAATACCAGAAGATGAAGGTGTTTGCGGCAGCGATGGAGCAGTTTCAGACCGAGCAGCAGGCATATACGGATGAACTTTCCGAGCAGGTCCAAAATGGCGGCGAATATCCTTCTGAGGATGAAATCAACGAACAGGTATATACCCTGTTGAAGGATGCCATCAAAGATTCCTTGCAGAAAGCAGAGTATGAAGATGAGGCATCTACGACTGTGCGGGTAGAGCTGAATGACAAGGTATATAGCCCGAATCAGGAAGATGTGGAGGCTTTGGAATATGCATTGTTTGATTTGGAGGAAGCATCGGGCCTGGCGCAGTAAAAGAACAGTAAATTTAGACTGGAGGAATTATCATGGCAGAAAATGAAGGCTGCAGCAGTGCGGCAACCTGTTCCAGGGAGAGCTGTGAAGGCTGCCCAAGCAAGGGAGGCGCTTCTCAGAGCCTTGTGGAGGAAATGAATCCATTTTCCAGTGTAAAAAAAGTAATTGGCGTGGTCAGCGGCAAGGGAGGCGTAGGAAAGTCCTTTGTGACGGCGTCTTTGGCATCGTCCATGCGGGAAAAGGGATATGAAGTAGGAATTTTGGATGCAGATATCACAGGTCCTTCCATTCCGAAAATGTACGGTGTGCATGGTCCTGCAGAGGGAAATGATATGGGGCTCTTCCCAATCCTGGCAGCAGATGGCACGAAAGTAATGTCTTTAAACCTCCTGATGGAGGACGAGGAGGCGCCTGTCATCTGGCGCGGACCAGTGATTGCTTCCACCGTGAAGCAGTTCTGGCATGACGTTTTCTGGGGCGATTTGGATTATCTTTTTGTGGATATGCCGCCGGGGACCGGTGACGTACCGCTCACGGTATTTCAGTCCCTGCCGGTAGATGGGATTGTGATTGTGACCTCTCCGCAGGAGCTGGTACAGCTGATAGTGAAAAAAGCCATCCATATGGCGGAGATGATGGACATTCCAGTTCTGGGGCTGGTTGAAAATTACAGTTTCCTCAAGTGTCCGGATTGTGGAAAAGAAATCAAGCTGTTTGGCGATAGCAAGATAGAGGAAGCCGCGGCAGAGATTGGCGTTCCTGTATTAGGGAAGATGCCGTTGGCCCCCGAATATGCCAGGATGGCAGATGAAGGGAAGTTCCATCAGATTAAGAATCCTTACCTGAAAGCGGCTGTGGATAAGGTAGAGAATTTATAATAGTTTGTGTCATTTGACAATGCGAAGCCTTACAGGGAGCGGACTTGCTCTCTGTGGGGCTTATTTTTTGCCAGAATTTTTGTGATATATTCATAATTGATTTTTTTAAAATCAGGGATTACAATACCGATACGGAACGAGGTTCCGTGATATTTTCCAGCCGCCGGCACTCTCTATGCCGGCACAATAAATCTTTTTATTTCTGCATAGGAATTCCAGGGCGTTAAGCCTTACTGAAACCTGTATGGAGAATCAGATGGAATTCATTATCAGTTGGCAAATCGTTCGCCAATTACCAATGCATGAATGAAAGAACAATGTTATGTGCTTAGGCAATAACAGAATATCTGCGGAAAGGAGGGATGGCATGAAGGTTATTTTTGAAGAATATAGCGGCATCATCATCACCGCAGTGGCAATCATTGCACTGATTGCAGTCGTGGGATTGCTGCTTGCCACAGATGGACCGGTACACACGGCGTTTGCGGACTTAATTGATACCTTGTTTAATCAGGCAAAGGTGTCTTAAGCTGCATAGACCGGGCTGCCTGGAAATCTGGGATGACAGAAATCTTCGGGGCAGATTTAGAAATCTGGGAAGGCAGAAATCTTCGAGGCAGATTTGGAAGTCTGAGAAGACAGAAAGCTTTGGGACAGATGTAAAAATTCTGGGAAGATGAAAAGTTCCGGGCTTATCAGAAATTAGCAAAGCCCGGGCTTCCTGGATAATTGAGATTGGAGGAGAGAATGAAATATGACTGGGAATTGACAGAGGAGGAGTTTGGTCCTTTTTACCCTTATATTCGGGATAAGAATGTGACAGATATAGATTACAATGGAAAAACTTTGTGGGTGGCAGACTTGGAGCGGGGACGTTATCAGGCGGACAGCCAGGTTACGGAGGAATTTATCGAGCGTTTTACCCACAGGATTGCCAATCGGGTCAACAAGCCGTTTAACCGCGCCAATAATGTATTGGAGGCAGAGACGAATGAACTCAGAATCAGCATAGTTCATGAATCAGCGGCGGTGTCCGGGCGCAGCATCTGTATCCGCAAATCGCTTCCGCAGGTTCGCCAGACGGTGGAGAGCATGTTGGACAGCGGATATTGTTCGGTGGAGATTCTGAGCCTTTTGATTAATTGCGTGAAAGCAAAAATGAACTTTGCTTTCTGTGGGGAGCCAGGCGTGGGAAAGACGGAATGTGCCAAGTTCTTTTCCAGGTTCATCCCGCCAAATCAGCGCGCTATCACCATTGAGGATAACCTGGAAATGCATTTCCATGAAATTAATCCACACAATGACTGTGTGGAACTCCAGGTGAGCAAGGATTTAAGCTACACGGAGGCGATAAAGCTCTGTCTTAGGCAGAATCCCAAATGGATAATCTTATCGGAGGCGCGTTCGACAGAGGTGCAATACCTCCTGGAACAGTGGTCTACCGGAATATATGGGTTCACTACGCTCCATTTGGACGACCTCAGGAACCTGCCGGACCGGATTATGAACATGATTGGGCGCTCCAGGGATGCAGACCGTCTGGAGAATTATATTTATGAATTTATCAGTGTAGGCGTTTTGCTGCGCCAGTATCAGAATGAAAATGGCATGTTGGAGCGTTATATAGACCAAATGTGTTTTTTTGACAGGTCTGCTGGGAAAAATGCGATTTATATGCTGGTGGAAGACGGAAAACAAATATCAGATGTGATTCCGGACGATATTTTGCGGCGGCTGCACCGCGCTGGAATCGGGGAACCTTTTCATTGTCCGCAGACATGCGCCTATGAACCCTTGGATACTGCACTGGTGAAAGCATTGCGGGGCTTGGAACAGGAGGTTGTATGAAAGGAAGTAAAGATAAGAGCGTGGATAGGAGCAGGGGAAAGTTTGGGCTGTTTCACCCCGGCAACCTGCAGAAGCAGATTGACAGCTATGGCTACAATTTTTCCATAGGCAGGTATTGCGTATTTCTGTTTATATCGGCTGCAGGGGCTATCGGCTGCGGGATGCTGTTTGGTCTACATTGGTATCTGATTATCCCGGTGGTTTTCACCTGTATCATGGTATTGCCGTTTCTTATCCTGGACGGCTATAAGCAGATGTATGAGCACAAGCAGTTTCTGGATATTTCGGATTACATGGACCAGATGCTGTATTCTTTCCGGCTGAATCAGAAAATACTGCTTGCCCTTAAAGACACGCGTACACTGTTTGCCGAGGGCAGGATGCATGAAGTCATTGGAGAGGCAATCAATTACATAGAATGCGGCAGTTACAGATACGAGCTCTACATGGAGGCATTGAAAATCATAGAGAACGCATACCCCACGAAACGCTTGTGTGCTATTCACGAATATCTGAGGACTGTGGAGAGCAACGGCGGAGCCTGTGAGGAGGGGATTGACTTGCTGCTGCAGGATAAGGCGGTGTGGGCAGACAATGTGGTACTGCTGCAGGAGGATAAAAAGGCAGCGCGTACGCGTACAGTTTTTTCGTTGTTTGTGACAATGCTGCTTGCGCTGATTTTCCATATGGTATATCGTTCCATGCCAGAGCAGTATACGATTGTCTGCCATCCGGTTACCCAGGGCGTAACAACCTTGTACCTGATGCTGAATATTATAATTTTCCGCAAGGTAAACCGTCAGATTGCGGGAAGCTGGATTTTCCGGGAAGATACAAAGGGAGAGAAAATCTGTAGGTACTTTGAAATGATAAGCAGCTATGACGAGAAGAAAGAAGCAAGGAAGAGTTTTGTTTTTGCAGGAATTGCTCTGGGGACTGCCATTTTATTCTGCCTGTTTGGACAGGCATTGGCGGCAGCCCTGGCAGTGATTGCAGCTATCCTGCTGCTAAATCAGCATAAGATTGGTTACCGGCTTGCTTACGATAAGGTGGTACAGGAGATTAACCGTGTATTTCCAGGATGGCTGATGGAAATGGCGCTGCTTCTGCAAGGAAACAATGTACAGGTTTCCATTGAAAAGACCATTGACCATGCGCCCATTGTATTGCGGAGCGAGCTGCAGAATCTTTCTGACAGCCTGAAACGGACGCCGGATGCCATTGAACCCTATCTCGAATTTCTGGGAATGTTTGAATTGTCTGCCGTGCTGTCTGCGATGAAAATGCTCTATGCCATCTCAGAATCCGGCAATGGAGATGCGCAGTCGCAAATCCGTATCCTTGTGCAGCGCAACAGCAAGATGATGGACAAAGCGGAGAAGCTGTCCAACGAGAAGAGCCTGGCTGGGATTAATGGGACTTTTTATCTGCCCCAGGTGACCGTGTCTGTCCAGACTGTGGCGAATATGGTGGTATTTATGTTGATGTTTTTAGGGCAGATGAAGATATAGGAAAAGGAGTGGCGGTATGGGACAGATTATGAAAACGTATCTGGGAGTATTTTTTCTGTTGGTGACTGGAATGGTGGGAATCGGCGTGGTAACAGCAGGAATCCAGTCGGCAAATGCCAGGAATTACCACGCGGATGTAATCAGTGAAATTGAGTGCAGCAATTTTAACGCTGCGGTAGTGGCAGCCTGCCAGCAGCAGGCCAAAGAATCTGGGTATGAACTGGAGGTAAAGACTGTGGATTATAACCCGCAGGAACATGTGAGGATGGCAGAAATTATCCTGCATTATGAATATGCCATACCGATACTCAATCTGGTGACGGACCATCAGGTGCGGGGGTTTGCTAAATAGGGGAAGGAGGAATCCATATTGAAAACTGTGATAGAGGAGTTTGGCGGTGCCATAATCTATGTGATTGCAGGAGGAGGTATGCTGGGAATTTTTGCATATCTGCTGAAATTACTGTTGGCCTAACATTGTGCGGATGGATGATTCTGCAAAGCCAGGGCAGTATGTATGGGAATAGGAGATATTTACAGGAGGTGGATGATAATGAAAGAAGTATTTGAGGAATATGGAAAAATGATAATTGCAGCCGTATCTTCCGTGCTGTTGGTGGGATTCGCGGCGGCTTTTTTGACAGCAGGACAGGCTTTTGAGATGATTACTGCTTTTTCCCAGAGCATTTGTTAGGAGGTAGCGATGAAAAAGGTATTTGAAGCAGTGCCAGATATGGTTCTTCCGGCCGTTGTTTTTTTGGCAATCGTGTCAATCCTTGTGGGAGCTGCGCTTTTTGGCAAGATAGGAAAGCGCATGGAATCCGAAGGAGAAGATTTTACACGGATGCCGGATAGCCAGGCCGTACAGGATTTGTGCGAAAGGAAGTCGCCCCTCATTCAATGCATTGGGAAGAAACGGTGGGCTGCAGGGGAAAAAATTGCAGTTGCAAAAATTTTTGCTGCAGCTGATGCAGAGGGGAATAAAGTGGATGTCATGGTGTTGGATATCACAGACCAGGATGGGTTTAGTGTCATAGAATCTTATCAAAAAGACACCGGGCAGGCTGTATTTTCCAGGAGAGGTGTATATACATTCTCTCTGGCAGCAATGGATGGGCAGCGCAAAAGAGGGACAGGAAAATTCGCTGTTCTGGTAGATGGAAAATAGGAAGGAGACTTCATGAAGCATATGGTTTACGGCATTGCACTATTGGCGATAGCAGTCATGGTGGTTGCCGGTGTGATGATAGTCAGTGGGAAAGACGTCCGGGAGAATGAGGCAGATAAAGCGTTGAATACAGCAGTGGAGCAGACATTGGAACAGCTGAAAAAGCATGGGAGTTATGAGATTGACAATGCGCAGGAACTGATTGCAGATTTCCAGCAGGCGCTGCTGCTGCATATTTCTTCCGATGCAGATTTGGAGGTGAAGATTCTTACTGCCGATACGGAAAGAGGTGTACTGGATGTGAAAATAACAGAGACATACAGGACAATCAATGCCAGGGTAAAACAGGCAGTATGCCGGAAAACGGTGATTTTGGAAGAATATTCAGATAAAAGAGGTTACTGTATGGTAGAGTTCCGTCTGGACGGAGCCGTCTATGCAAAATATTCGCTGTATCAGGGCAGTGCGATTGTTACTCCTTCCAAGCCGCAGAAAGCAGGCCATGTATTTCGGGGTTGGAGGAAAGCAGACAGCAGCTGTTGGCTGACGGATGGCATGGTAACGGAGGAGGACATAGCATTTGAAGCAGTATTTCAGTAAAGGAGGAAGGCAAATGCGATGCATTTTTAAAGATGCCTTCCGACGAACTGGCAGGTGACGCAAAGCGTCACGTGCCGATACCATTATTATACTAGGAGGAATCGGATGAAAATGATCTTGAGCATCTTGCTGTCTTTTAGCCTGTTGCTAATGGGTGTTCCGATAGCAGGAGAGGCAGACGCAGAGAGCCGGTGGGGAACAGCGGCTGAAGGAGAACAGCAAGTGCAGAGTAATGTGCAGGGAGAAGAGGAACTGCCCGAAGAGGGGACACAAGCGCAGAAAGGGAATGCAGCAAAGGAACTGCCCAAAGAGAGGGCAGAAGCGCAGAAAGGGAATGCAGCAGAGGAACTGCCCGAAGAGGGGACAGAAGCACAGAAAGGGAATGCAGCAGAGGAAAGCGAAGCGGAAAAAGAAGAGTTGGGGCAAACTGCAGATAGGAATGCTGTTGTCCCCGAAGGAAAGAACGAAGAAAAAGCAGCAGCATCAAATAGTAAAGCAAAGAAAGCGGAATCTACAGGAAATAAGCTGGTGCAGAAAAAAGCCGGGGCAGATACGGAGATTACGGAAACAACAGGGGCAGTGGAAGCATTGGCGGAGACAAGGGCAGCCGGACCAATGCTCGTAAATGTACAGCAGGACAAGGAGAGCAAATGTCTGCGGCTGCTTGAGGGAGAAATGGTGTCCCCGGGAAACAAGGAAGGCTACCACACGGCAGTAAGCCGCAAAATTAACTGCCGCCATACCGCGCTTGGCTTCAGGATTGGCAGTATAAGATGTAATAAGGCGGCAAGCCCACTCAACCCGACCAGGAAGGAACTGAATAACAACGTTCAGCTGACTGGGATGCTGCGTGGGAAGACCATCAAGGAAAAGAAGATTACGGCGTACAACCCGGGAGGGGAAGACAATACCGTGACGCATCTGAACCTTGAAGTGGAAGTGGATGCGCCAGGGGAAGACGGCAAAAACCTGAACTGGCTGGTTGCCGGTCCCTATGTCTGTAAGGGGGACGGCTATGCGGGATATGCATATACAGAGCGGCATTTTTCCTACTGCCCGAACACGGAGAGGTACTATTATGCAGCCAGTTCTCATGTATGGCTGGGCTGTACGAAGGATAGGAATGGCGGTAACAATGAATTCCATGATAATGAGTGCACCCATCAATTCAGCCTGTACAAATACGTTCCCAACAGCTATAAGGTGAGGTACGATGCAAATGATGGGATGGGTACAGTTTCCGGGCAGAACGCAACTTATGACCAGGCATTTACATTAAGGCCCGGGAATGGGTTCAGCCTTACCGGGCACACTCTGACTGGGTGGAACACAAGGAAGGACGGCAAAGGGCAGACATATGGGTTGGGAGAGAGCGTAAATAACCTGACCACAGAAGACGGCGGAGTTGTCATATTGTATGCGCAGTGGCGCCCAAACTGGCTGAGTGTGCGGTATCATGCGAACGGGGGGAATATAAATCTGTGGAATGCGACCCAGTCTATCAGTTTCTATCTTGACAGCTGGTCATATGGGAATGGAAAAAAAGAACCGGCAGATTTCAGCTTTTTCGGGTTATCCAGGGATGGATATGACAGGAAAGACGGCGCGGAATGGAATACCAGCCCCGACGGCATGGGGAAGTCTTTTGACCAGGACGTGGGTTATCTGGTGACAGACTATGCGCCGGGAATCACAGCTGCAGACCAGGGCATCACCCTGTACGCGCAGTGGGAGCCCAAGACCTACACGGTCACGCTGGACAACAGGCTCAGCGGACCGGATAAGGCAGGGACAGGGCAAATCTATAAGAAATATACAAAAGGCATTTATTTGGACAGAACATGCAGCCAGAAAGCGGCAAAAATCATGCTGCCGGAAAAGAAAGGATATCAGTTTCAAGGATATTATAATCAGGGTGGAAAGCTGATGGTTAAGAGCGATGGCAACCTGACAGATGCGGCAAAGAACAGGAAAGACGAAATCGGGGACGAGACATGGGAGGCACGCTATCACTACCTGATTGAGTGCGAGGACTATGCAGATATTCCCTGTGACCTTGAGAAAACGGCAGGTGATGACCGGGAGGAGCTAGGCTTGAAGCTTACTTATGACAGAAACACAAGGAAAGTGCATGTACATACCGGGCAGCTGTGGTGCAGTATTTCCCTCGCGGCACAGCCCCAAGGTACGCAGATAGGAGAATTCAAATCATCCCTGGCGGTAGGTTCGGTAACCGGGAATACCGGATTATTACCGGAAATGCGGCTTTCCCTCAATGTTACGGAGGGTGCGGCATATCGGATGACCTTGGAAAAGGATGGCAGAACGCTCTGTGACCGTTTGGTTTATTACAAAGACGGACGTTTCCGCACACTTGTGAAGTTGGGGGAACAGAAAGCACAGGCAAAAGAACATGGAAGCAGTATCGCGGGCAGCGCATGGAACAAGCAAGCACAGGGTAATTACAGTCTCTATTGCTACCATGGCTGTTCCGAACTGGAAAATATCCAGAAGCCAGGGACCGTGTACCGCTATTTCCGTTATAAAGATGTCAACATGGCGTACAGCGGCGCCGGAGCAACCTGGGGAAGCAATACGCTGGAATATGACGTCTCCCTAGAAGACATGTACCAGTTCCGTGGTAACGAGTTCAAAAAAGAAAAAACTGAGACCAAATATACGGCAAGCCAGAAGCCGTATCAATGCAAGGTGAAGTATAGTTTCCAAGGATGGGAGATGGAAAGCCCTTTCCTTGGATGTGACAGGAAAAGACCTGTTTATGCTGAAAAAAAGCAGAAGGGAACAGCAGAAATATATCTGGAAGCCGAAAGAACAGAGGGCATATCAGACCACACCATGGAGGATATCGGCACTTACCAGAGTGCAGAACCTATCCGCGTTTTTCCGGGATTGCCTGGAAATGCCAGGGCAGCACAGGGAGACTGGGAAAGTGCAGTGATGACCGTGGATTCTCAAAAAAACCATGCAATGGAATACATCAATCTGATGGCGAAATGGGATTCCTGTCCAACCATCACAGTAACGCCTGGGGAGAAGCTGGAATTCTATGAGGGTGAGGAGGTCACGAAGGAGGACCTTACCAGCCATCTGACAGCACATGATAAAGAGGATAACAGAGACATGAGGGTAAACCCAGACCTGAATGATAAGCTGCGCATCGTGAAGATATCCTATCCAGCGTCCAGGAACCATAGCCAGACAGCCTATGAGAAAATATATGAAGAGGATGTGCCGGCAGACTTTCTGTTTGATACTTATTACCTGAAACTGGAGGAGGAAGAGAGTGTGGAAGCGCTTGTGACTTTCGCCGTTACGGACAGTGTGGGCAATACTACGGAAGAAGAGATACCAGTGAAAGTGAAATATAACCACTATCCCAGGATTAGCAGCGAGGACGTTTTCTATTATCTGAAAGAGGAGGCAAATCAGGGAAAGATTACGGCAGAAGAACTTGTTGGTCGTGCCTTGGCTGAGGACGAGGAAGATGGGGATATTACCGGGAAATTGGAACTTAAAGATTTTGCCCCAGAGGAGTTCATGCTGCAGGAGGAATCCAAGGCAGAGTTTCAGGTTACCTATCAAGTGACAGATGCCTACCGCAAGACTTCTTACAAGACCGTGAAAGTCATGGTATGGGATGAAGAGGCGGCTATCGCAGAGATGCCTCAATATTATGTCCGCTACATATCCGAAAAATATTTGGATACGCTGGAGGAAAATTCTGTCTGGAGAGAGCCGAAGAACATGGCATATCTGAAGAAGGTCCTAGGGAATGACAAGCCTGTGGAAACGTGGGAGTTTACCCATGAAGATATTCTTGCCGTCCAGAAATGGATGACAGAAGGAGGAAGGTGGAAGATTGGGCAGGAAGCCAATCAGACGTTCCTTGCGAAGTTTGCATATTGTAAACAGCAGTGACAACAAAGGTTTTGTATAGGAATGGTATAGTAAATAATAACAAACGATAATTCTTTTTAGGATAGTATCAAGTGAAGCTGTCCGGTTTAGATGTCTGCCGGACAGCTTTTGAGCAATGATGTCAGAAAAGGTGCTTAGATACCTGCAGCTTTCTTGGCATAGGTGGTATCTACTAACTCCTGATAGGAGGGGCTTCCCATTAATTCTCCGGCATCGGAAAGGATATCCAAGAGGAGTTGGTAGCTGTCTTCTTCAAATACCAGATTTTCTTTCCAGGTGTCCTGTTCGTGGTATCTTGTCACAATGGCGGTGAGGGTCTGCGAATCAGTTTCCTTGAATTGAGGTGCAATAGCAGTCGCTATCTCTTCCGGTGAGTGTTTTTGCACATAGTCCATACCTTTTTGCAGTGCATTTGTAAATTTCTGGATAACATCGGAATTTTTTTCCATGTAGTCTGCTTTGGCGCTAAATGCAGTGTAGGGGACATAACCGGAATCTACGCCCAAAGAGGCAACCACATAGCCAGCGCCCTCTAATTCCAGAGAGGTAGCGCCAGGCTCAAATTCTACAGAGAAATCTCCTTTTCCGCCAGAAAAGGCTGCAGCTGTGGAGCCAAAGTCAATGCTCTGGTCAATGGAGAGGTCCGAGGATGGGTCTATGTCATTTTGCTTTAAGATGTATTCAAAAACCATCTCAGGCATACCGCCTTTTCTTCCCCCCAGAACTTCTTTCCCTTTCAGGTCAGACCAGGTAAATTCAGGCATTTTTTCTCGGGCTACCAGGAAATTTCCAGCGCGCTGTGTCAGCTGGGCAAAATTTACCACGTAATCCTGGGCTCCTTGATTGTAGGTATAAACAGTTGTTTCTGGTCCCATGAATCCAATGTCTGCCTCGCCGGATAAGACGGCAGTCATCGTTTTGTCAGCGCCGAAACCTGTAATGAGCGTAAGCTCAATACCTTCCTCTTCAAAGTATCCTTCTTCGATAGCAACATACATTGGAGCGTAAAAGATGGAGTGAGCCACTTCATTGAGTGTCACTTTTGTGAGCTCCTGACTATTCTTTTTTGCGGAACAGCCGGTTAAGAGAGAAGCGCTCAACACGGCGGTAATGCATAAGAGCATGGTCAGGCAGCGGAGTAAATTTTTTTTCATGTTTTCGTCCTTTTGCTTTTTGTTTTATAGTATGTAAAAGAGGGAAAAACTGTTAAAAATATAGATGGTACAGATAAATTTATATTATATCTGCAGAATGCGCCGGCTATGTTATCAGTCCAGATACTTGTTTTTTCTGATGAAAACGGCTAGAATAATAGAAAAAGAGAATAGAAGGGACGAGGAAATGATAATAGATAAGATGGATTTGCATACACATACAATCGCCAGCGGCCATGCCTATAATACCAGAAATGAGATGATAGCGGCAGCGTATGGGAAAGGATTGGAGATTTTTGCTCTCACAGAACATGCACCTGCCATGCCAGGAAGCTGCCATCAGTTTTATTTTTCAAATTACAAGGTATTGCCGCGCCAATATAAGCAGATGACTGTACTGTATGGTGTGGAGTTAAATATTCTGGACTATGAGGGGCATGTCGATTTAGCAGAAGATACGTTAAAAGAGATGGATGTGGCGTTGGCAAGCATACATCCGCCATGTTATGTATCGGGTACGGCTAAGGAGAATACGTCTGCCTATGTCGGAGCCATGAAGAATCCCTATATCAATATTATTGCCCATCCGGATGACAGCCGTTTTCCAGTTAATTACGAGACGTTAGTTAAGGCGGCAAAAGAGTTCCATGTGCTGCTGGAAGTCAATAATACCTCCTTGTCACCGGTAAGCTTCCGAAAGGATTCAAAGAAAAATTACCTTGAAATGTTAGATTTGTGTGTGAAATATCAAGTTCCTATTGTTGTAGATTCTGATGCCCATGCAGACGTGCTGGTGGGCGAACATACCATTGCCCTGGATATGTTGGAGGGAATAGGATTTCCGCAGGAACTGGTATTAAATACGCACAGCGAAGCTATCTATGAGTATATCAATTACGGCGGTAAGCAAGGTTAAGCGTTGTGGCGATAAATACTTATTTACTTTATAACTTTAGTATGATAAAATCAGAAAGAAGTAAGATACCGTGGAGGGTATACTGAAGAAATACATAAAAGGAGAATGGATATGAGCAAAAAATTGAGGACAGAAGCCGTAGACCATTTGTTTGAAGCGATATTGCATCTGGAGAACAAGGAAGAGTGCTACAAGTTTTTTGAGGACGTATGTACGGTAAATGAGCTGCTGTCGTTTTCACAAAGATTTGAGGTGGCAAGGATGCTGAGGACCCAGAAGACATATTTGGATATTGCGGAGCAGACAGGGGCTTCCACTGCGACTATCAGCAGGGTGAATCGTTCTCTGAACTATGGAAATGATGGATATGATATGGTGTTTGCCAGAATGGGGATTGTAGAAGAAGAGTAGTTCAAAAAGCCGCCCCGGCGAGGAGACAATCCCTCGCCCTCTGGGGCGTTTCAAGGATGGGGTTATTGATTTTTGTCCGATATGTCTTTTTTCCTGTTCTTGTCGGAATTGTTTTTGGCGCTGTTCGTTTCAGGGAGTCTGGAATCAATCATTTTCTCAATTAGCTGCTTTTTCAGATAAACATCAAAGCACAGCATACAGATAAAGGCAAAATGCTGTAGTTCGGTCTGGTCTTCCGGCGGCAGTTCGGAAAAAGTCTGCAGACTTAGCTGGTATTTTCTGGTGAGGTCTTTTTTGATATTGATAATTCCCGATTCTTCTAAACGGAAAATTTCTGAGTAAATATCGTTTAAATTAAAATTTAAATCGGAATTAAAATACTTATCTGTGATAGGATTTAAAATTGCCTGTATATCCCCGATACTTAGGATATTTTTAAAATAGTAGATAAAAATCAGCGCCAGCATATGTTCTTTGGAATATTTTTTTTTAACCGGAGGAGGAAGCAGGTTGTTCTTGGCATAATTATTAATCATGGTCTTGGTCAGCACTTTGTCCTCAGGATGCCTCCTGCAGGCAGAAAGCTGAGTGTCCATGAAAGTCGTGACCTGCCCCTGCCAGAATCAGCAAAGGACCCTCCGTACAAAATACAGCCTCCCTCT
>CANOFO010000012.1 GCA_947565305.1 uncultured Lachnospiraceae bacterium
ATGCTTCCCGGTGTTTCTCAAGAACCGGGATCAGTGTATTATAATCTGTACGGTCATTACTCACATATCCGTGGATGATAAAATAATTTTCCAACGCAACCTGGACATTATACGCGGGTTTTAACTGCCCGTTCAGCATATGGTCTTCCTTCATCCTCATAAATGTGGCTTTCAGGTCTGTCTTCGAATAATTGTTTTTGTCCTTCCCCATGATCTCGGAGCAGCTTTATATTCCATCAGCCGCTTCCCACATTTTTCCAACTCTTCATGGAGCTGCTGGATCTCTGGTTTTTTCTGCCCTTTCCCATTTACAAATGTAATCCCCTCCCCTGCCGCGACCAGCAGCAGGGTCTGCTGGAGCTTCAGGATCTCAAGAGGAGAACAGTTGTCAATTTCAATGACCGTATTGTTCGAGATTTTTTTATTTTTTGTCAGCTTACGTTTCCTGTTCTCTTCAATCAATTTCCGGACCTTGTCCATACTTCGCCCACAAACATCTGTGCGTTTCCCAGATTATATTTTACCCCGTAGCCATGCTCAGACAAGAGCGCATTGTATTTGTGGTAAAGGGCATCTATCGTATCCAGTAGGCTGGCAAGGTGGGGTAATTGAGTGTTCCGCGCCAGACGAACGTATAGCGGTTCGCGTTGGCTTCTATTTTTGTGCCATCGATATAAAGCTGTTTGAGCGTAATGAGTCCCTCTTTCTCTAACCGGCGCAGGAACTGATGATTCAGTTCATCCAATACTTCGCCTTTCAGCTTTTTCCCTTTGAAGTCATAGAAAGCATCCCTTTTTGGCTTCTGCCCTTTGGTCAACAGGGTAAAAGCAAGGGACTGAATCGTCGTCGGGTAAAGCCAATTCTTAGAAGTTGAAATTATTTTTCTGTTGCCCAAACTCAAAAAGTCGTTATAATAATCCTTGGTAAGCATAGTTCCATTATAACATGGAACAGGGAGAAGATGGTTGTCGTTAGCCATCTTTTTTCTCTTTTTGGGAAAATTTTTCAGGGGGCGATGTGACTCGTATGAATCACATCGCCCCCTGTTCTGGACTATCTATTTCCCGACAGGACCCTCTTTTAGTGAAAAATATTATTCGAGTTCTTCATCTACTAATGCAGCTGTGATGATTGCCATGGAGTATACTTCATCCGCATTACATCCTCTGGACAAATCGTTAATCGGCGAATTCAAGCCCAAAAGGATGGGACCGTAGGCTTCAAAGTTACCCATGCGCTGCGCAATTTTGTAGCCGATGTTTCCGGCATTGATGTCCGGGAAAATAAAGACATTGGCATGTCCGGCAACTGGGTCATCCGGGCATTTGGTACGTGCAACACGTGGGGAAACGGCAGCGTCAAACTGCATCTCTCCGGAAATGGGGAGGCTGGGGTTCAGCGCTTTCGCCTTGATAGCGGCATTGTGCATTTTGTCCACATCCTCGCCGGCACCGGAACCGAGGGTGGAATAGCTGAGGAATGCAACCTTGGGGTCAATACCGAAGAGTTGTCCGCATTTGGCAGCTTCAATGGCAATCTCTGCAAGCTCGTCTTCGTTCGGCTTGATATTGATGGCACAGTCTGCCATGGCAAGCACTTCATTTTCGCCGGTAGCGGAAGGACGTACCAGGATAAAGCAGGATGACACAATATTGTGTCCCGGTTTTGCTTTAATTAACTGCAGTGCCGGGCGGATTGTGTCTGCCGTTGTATAAGTAGCGCCGCCTAAGAGGGAATCGGCATATCCCATTTTCACCAGCATTGTGCCGAAATAATTGCCCTGCAGTAAAATCTCACGTGCCCTTTCCGGCTGCAGGTTCTTGCTCTTTCTCAGTTCGCAGAGCATTGCTACCATCTCGTCCATCTGTTCAAAATGCGCCGGGTCAATAATCTGGGCCCCACGGATGTTGTAACCATACTCCTCAGCAGCCTCTTCCACTTCCTCCTGGGTACCTACTAAAAGCGGCGTCAGGAAATTGGAAGCCAGGAGCCGGGAAGCAGCCTCTAAGATACGTGGGTCGCTGCCTTCGGTGAAGACAATCCTTTTGGGGCTCTGTTTCAGTTTCTTAATCATTGCGCCAAAACCGTGCATGTTCCTGCTCATATTGTAAATCCTCCTTACATCTATCTGACTCTGTCATCAGCATATAAATTATTTTTGGTAATTCTCTAAATATAATGTACCACTTTTGAGATATTTTTCAACTGATTTTTGCCAGAATCTTCCATGTTTGTTATAGTTCAGCCTAAAATATTTTAAAATACAGTTTCCAAGGCGGCTTTCAATTCAGATAACCTAAAAATAGATATGAGGTTTTAATAGGTTTGTCGGTAATGACAGTGAAAATGGTATTTTTGTACATGCTGATTTGGAAAAATTATGCAAGGACTGGGCAATATTGCAAAAAATAGGCGCAAAAATGCTTATTTTTTTATCGAAAATGCTTGTTAACTGTATTTTCTATATGTTAAAATCATTGTATAGATTATAGGAAGGAGAGGAGAAATGGGATGAAGAGAATGAGAAAGATTCTGGCAGCCATGCTTGCTGCCGCGATTGCAGTGACAGGGCTGCCGATGCCTGAGCTTCATGCAGAGGAACTGCAGACAGAAGCTTTGCCGAGGGCAGTGACGGAAGCTCCTGTGCTCGAGCTGAGATTTGAGGATAATCTGGCGGACACATCTGCCGGCAATGCCCAGGTTGCAGCTAAGAAAAAGGTTGGGGAGACTTATGAAGACGTAAGCGGGTCAATGTCTTATGTGGAAGGAAGGAATGAAGGGAAAGCCATTTCCCTTGATGGAAGCACCTATCTGGACCTGGGGAAGGATGAAGCGCTTTCGCCAGGCAAGCTGACGCTTTCCCTGTGGATAAAGCCCAATGCAGATATAACAGGGGAACAGGTTATTACCTGGAATAAAACAAACTGGGATCAGGAGGGCTGGTATCTGTCCTTGAATGCGAATACAGGGGCAATTGTGCTCTGTGTGGGAGGTAATTATCAAGCTATGGTGGCAGGGGATGTCAAGGCGCTATTCCCGACAGGGAAGTGGACGCATTTGGCAGTAACCTATGACAGTGATACGAAGAAGGCGTTGATTTACCGGAACGGCATTCAGCAGAATGTCGCGATGGGAGGCAATGCAAGCGGGGGTGTGATAAATCCCTGTCCGACGGTGCAGAAATCCATCGGCTGGAACGGAGAAAATTACAAAACGCCATCATTAAATGCGGCGTTGGATGAATATCGTCTCTATGACGCTGTACTGAGCGCAAAATCTATCATAGATATCTATCAGCAAGGCGGCGGAACTTGGAATGACACCGCAGATGTGTCTGCCGCTGTGCAGAAAGATTTAGCTGCCATAAACATTTCTGGCAGCACTATAAGAGATTTGAAGCTTCCGGTGAAAGGGGAAGAGGGCTGTACCATTTCCTGGAGCGCGAACGGTTCGCAATATCTTGCGGACGATGGAAAATTGTTAAAACGTCCGCAGCAGGGAGAAGCTGATGCGGAAGTGACGATGACGGCATCTGTCAGCTATGCAGGGGAGACGCCATTGACCAAGGATTTTAAAGTGACAGTAAAGGCAATCAGTGAGGACGAGGACCCCTCACTTCTGCTGGAACTTGGGTTTAACGACGATACGCTGACCGATACTTCTGTCTATGGCAGGACGGCGGAGGCAGTCGGAACAGCCGCCTATACGGATGGCGAGGGCAGCAATGGAAGAGCGGTTAGCTTTGACGGCAATACTTACCTCAATCTGGGGAAAGATGAAGCGCTGACGCCGGGCAAGCTGACGCTTTCCTTCTGGATGAAACCGAATGCCCCGTTATCTGGAGAACAGATAATCGCCTGGAATAAGGGGGGTTATAACAGTGATGGATGGTATCTGAATGTGACAGATAATGCCGCACTGGGATTGTCTGTAGGTCCGGCGACTGCAGGACCTCAGGATCAGCCTTACTTTATCCAGGTGGATAAGAAAGCCAATGACTTTTTCCTGACCGGTGAGTGGACCCACGTTGTCGTGACGTATGACAGTGATACGAAGGAAGCGTGTTTTTACCGCAATGGAATTCCGCAGAAGACTTCAATACCATGGAAGATAACTGCCACAGCCAGCGGTGTTATCGGCACGAACAACAATATTAACGTTATCGGAAGCAATGGTGAAGTGTATGGGCATGGAGGAAAATTAAATGCTGCCCTGGATGAATACTGTCTTTACGACAGGGTCCTTGACGCGGAAGAGGTGATTGCGCTTTATGATAAGAGCGGAAAGACCTTTGATAAGCAGGCAGCGGCGCAGATGGATTTGGATGCGCTGTCTATTGATACTACAGAATCTCTGATTACCGGAATTGCACTTCCTGAAAAAGGAGATATGGGCTCTGACATCAGCTGGAGCGCCAACGGCTCGAAATATCTTTCCGATGCAGGAGAAGTGTTGGAACGCCCGGAGCTTGGCGCAGCAGATGCCAAGGTGACGTTAACGGCAACGGCAAGTTATCTAAATGGCACGCCTGCCACCAAGGACTTTGTTGTAACCGTAAAAGCCATTACGGAGGGGGAGAATGCATCCCTCTTGCTGGACCTTGGATTTGATGGGCAGAATCTCGCGGATTCATCTATTTACAACCGGAAGGTGGAAGATGTCGGGACGGTGTCTTATGTACCTGGCGTGGATGGGAAAGGGAAGGCAGTTTCCCTGGACGGAAGCGCATATCTGAATCTTGGGACCAGCAATAAGTTAACGCCTGAAATTTTGAGCCTTTCCTTCTGGCTGAAGCCCAATGCAGACATAAGCGGAGAGCAGATTATTGCCTGGAATAAGGGACGGTATACAGGTGACGGCTGGTATCTCAATATGAATAAGAACATGCCGCTTGGACTGTCTGTGGGACCTGGCAGCAGCCAGCCATATTTTATTCAGGTAAACGGTACGGCAAAAGACTTTTTCCCGACCGGTGAGTGGACGCATGTGGCAGTGACTTATAACAGCAAGACGAAGAAAGCCATGTTCTACCGCAACGGCATTCCGCAGAAGACAACGGTAGGATATCCCGTGAGTGACACAGCCAGCGGGGTTATCGGCACAAACAATGAGGTGAAAGTCATTGGCTGTAATGGATCCGTGCATGGTTATGGGGGCAAATTGAATGCAGCCTTGGACGCGTACCAGCTCTATGATACGGAGTTTGCCTTGGAGCAGGTAATTAATTCCTATGAAGAGAGCAGCGGGCGCACGTTTGATAAACAGGAAGTGGCGCAGAAAGATATCGATGCGCTGGAGGTCCCGGATACGGCAACAAATGAGATGAAGCTTGCAGGAGAAGGGGAATCCGGTTCGGTGATTACCTGGGAATCCGATGATGCCGCCATTGCCATTGATGGAACAACATGTACGGTAACCCTTCCCGGATATGGAGAAGAGGATAAGGTTGTGACATTGACGGCAAAGGCAGTCTTTGCTGGTGGTACGCCGGCAACCAAAACATTCCGGGTGACGGTCAGGGCAAAAAAGGCAGACTTAAGTGGATTGCAGAAAGCGATGGAAGACGCTGCCAAGTTTGAGAAGGAGACCTACACACCAGAAAGTTTCCAGATATTGGAAGATGCTTTGGCAGCTGCCGAGGATGTCATAAGCAACAAAGCCTCCACGCAGGAAGAGGTAGATACTGCCAAGAGCAATTTAGAGACGGCAATGGGCAGCCTCGTGGAGAGGGCAGATAAGGCAGGGCTGGCAGAGGCAATTGAGGCAGCGCAGACAGAAGAGGAAACCTTGTATACTCCGGAGAGCTGGAGCAATCTGCAGATTGCGCTGGCAGATGCGGTCAGCGTAAATGAAGATGCAAATGCCACGCAGGAAGAGGTGGATGCTGCCAAATTGGCATTGCGGACGGCATTGGCAAACCTGGAGGAGAACAGCAATCCGGATGGAAAGCCCAACAAGACAAGGCTGGAAACAGCCATTGCAGAAGCCAAAGCCGAGGAAGAAGCTTTATACACGCCGGATAGCTGGAAGGTGATGCAGGATGCACTGACAGAAGCTGAGAGAGTCTTCGCAGATGAGGAAGCTACACAGGCGGAGGTGACAAGTGCAAGGCAGACACTGGAGAATGCAGTAATTAATCTTAAGAAAAGAGTGGACAGAACTGCGCTTTTGGCAGCCATTGAGGCAGCGGAGAGCAAGGATGAGAACGAATACACGGCAGATAGCTGGAGCAGCCTGCAGACCGTGCTTACCGAGGCAAAGCGGGTAAATGAGGATGGAAACGCTACGCTTGAGGAGGTAAATGCGGCAAAAGAGGCTTTGGAGGAGGCAATCGCCCAACTGCTTGAAAAAGCGCTGGTTCTGGACCTTGCGTTTGAGGATAGCTTAACGGATACATCAGCGAATGCATTTACGGTAACAGGAAGCAAGGCAGTATCTTATGCAGACGGCGTGAAAGGAAAAGCCATCTCTTTGGACGGCAGCACACATCTGAATCTTGGAAAGAGCGGAAAACTCTCACCAGGCAAACTGAGCCTTTCTTTCTGGATTAATCCGCAACAGAAGATGCAAGGGGAACAGGCAATTACCTGGAATAAGACGCAATGGTACAGTGACGGCTGGTATCTGGTGTCGGAAAACGACACAACTCCTCTGTCATTGTCTGTGGGGCCGGCTGCAAAAGAAAAACAGCCTTATATGATTACCGTATCGGGCGACAGGAGCAAGTTCTTCCCGGCGGGTGAGTGGACGCATATTTTGGTGACGTATGACAGCGATACCAAAGAGGCAGTGATTTACCGCAATGGCATCCCTCAGAAGACAACGGTGAAATATGGGTTAAGTGCGACTTCCACTGGAGTTATCGGACCATGTGAGGATACAGAGAAGTCTATTGGATATAACGGTCCCAATTATAAAGGCTCTTATCTGAAAGCTTCTCTTGATGAGTACCGTTTGTATGATAAGGTTCTGGGTCAGGAGCAGGCAATAGAAGTTTATGAACAGAGTGGGCAATTATTTGATAAACGGGCTGTAGCGCAGGCAGATTTGGAAGCGCTGAAAATCCCGGAAACGGTAACCGGCAGGCTTATCCTGGCGGGCAAAGGGGAATCTGGCTCCGTGATTACCTGGAAAACATCAAATCCTGATATAATTTCCTTGGATGGCACAGTCACACGACCGGAAATCGGGCAACCGGACAAAACGGTTACGCTCACTGCAAAGGCTGTTTTTGCAGGCGGGGAAGCCGTGGAAAAATCCTTTACCGTTACGGTAAAAGCTAAGACAGAGAAGAATCAGGACGGAATTTTAGACTGTGGCATTGAAAATGTGACGCTGGCAGACGCTTATCTGTTAAATGCGGCGCAGAAAGAAAATGATTACTTGTTGAGCATGACCTCCAAGAAGTTCCTGTATGAATTTTACAGGGTATCCGGTCTGACACCTCCCACAGAGGAAGGATACCAGGGCTGGGAGCGCAGCAATGGCACGAACTTCCGCGGACATACTTTCGGACATTATATGTCCGCGCTTTCCCAGGCGTACAAGGGAACGAATGACGAGGAGGAGAAAGCGGCGCTATTGGTACAAATCAGGGATGCCGTAGAGGGGCTCAAAGAATGCCAGGATGCCTATGCGGATAGGAAGCCGGCAAGCGCGGGCTATGTGTCGGCATTCCGTGAAAGTATTTTAGATAAGGTAGATGGAAGCGGGGACAGCGATGAAAATGTTATCGTGCCCTGGTATAACCTCCACAAAGTCCTTGCCGGGCTGATTGACATCTACACCTTTGTGGATGATGAGGAACTGGCTGAAGAGGCGCTTGGCATTGCGGAAAACTTTGGCGAGTATGTATTTAACCGCTGCAGCAAGCTGACAGATAACCAGGTGATGCTGAGGACGGAGTATGGCGGCATGAACGAGGCGCTGTATGAACTCTATGATATTACCGGAAATACCCATTTTAAGGCGGCGGCAGAGTATTTTGATGAGGTCACGCTGTTCAATTCGCTGGCGGCGAACCAGGATGTGCTGAATGGCAAACATGCCAATACTACGATACCGAAACTGACTGGCGCGCTCAAACGTTACACGGTGATGATGGGTAACGAGGATTACTACGATGCGCTGACCGAAGAGGAAAAGGCGGATTTGGAGAAATATAAGACCGCAGCCGTGAACTTTTGGGATATCGTGGTGGAGCATCATACTTACATCACCGGAGGAAACAGCCAGTCTGAGCATTTTCATGAGGCGGATAAACTATATTACGATGCTACGAAGAGTGATTATGACGGCTCAAGCACCTGCGAGACCTGCAACACTTACAACATGCTGAAACTGTCCAGGGAGCTCTACAAGCTGACCAGGGATAAGAAATATATGGACTACTATGAGAATACTTATATCAATGCCATACTTTCTTCCCAGAATCCGGAGACTGGAACGACCATGTATTTCCAGCCGATGGCGCCTGGATATAACAAGGTGTTTAACCGTCCGCATGATGAGTTCTGGTGCTGTACCGGAACCGGTATGGAGAATTTCTCCAAGCTTGGCGATACCATGTATTTCACCGAGCAATCAGATGTTTATGTAAATATGTATTTCAGCAATACATTTGCTTTTGAGAAACAGAATTTAAAACTGACGCAGAAAGCAAATATTCCCAATGAGGATGAAGTCACGGTATCTGTTGCTGCCCTGGATGGAGCCAAGGTTGCAGCGGGGACAAATCTCAAATTCCGTATCCCGGACTGGGTAGCGGGAGAGGCGGCCATTCTTGTAAATGGAGAGAAGCTTGCAGCAGACAGCGGGGATAGCGGCTATGTGACAGTAGCGGATGTAAAAGCTGGCGATGTGATAAAACTTACTTTCCCCATGGAAGTCAGGGCGTATGCGACCCAGGATAATCAGGCGTTTGTGGCGTTCCGTTATGGACCGGTTGCTTTGAGCGCTGCTCTGGGAACGAACAATATCGAAGCCTCTAGCCCCAACGGTATCCTTGTACGTGTGGGCACAAAGGACAGTACTTGCCAGACCGTCATTACGGTGCAGGATATGACCGTGGAAGAATGGCTGAGCAATGTCAAAGAGAACCTGGTACGCATAGAAGACAGCGAAGACGGCAGAGTACAGTTCAAGTTAAACAATACAGACTCAGCGGATTTGATTTATACACCGCATTTTATGCGTTACAAAGAACGTTACGGACTGTATATGATGTTTGAGGAGCCAGGTTCAGAGGCAGGGCAGAAGCGTATCAGGGATAAGAAAGAAAGGCTCCGCGAGGAGGAGATGGCGCTTGATACGCTTACCAACTTTGACGAGAACAATTCTGAATTTGCTAAGAACCTCCAATATGAAAAATCCTCTACAGGCAGCTTCAATGGGCGGCTGTACCGGGATGCGCAAAAGGATGGCTGGTTCAGCTACGACCTGCAGATTAATCCGGGCTCTGAGAAGAATTACCTCAAATGCACCTGGTTTTCCGGCGATAAGGGCAGGAATTTCGGACTTTATATCAATGGAGAAAAACTGCAGGATGTGTCAATCACTGAAACTGCCGGCACAAATGTGTTCTACACAGACACAATTGAGATTCCAGCGAAATACTGGAGTGAGCCGGAATATAAGAAGGATTCCACCGGAGAGTTTGTGTTGGATGAGGAGGGAAATAAAATCCCTGTCATCAACGTAAAATTCCAGGGCAATGGCGCAAGCTATGTGGGCGGGCTGTATGGCATTATGACTACAGACACCCTGGAATACAGCCATAACCCGAATTTGTCTGCACTGAGTTTTGATACTGGAAAACTCTTGCCGGAACTGAATGAGGAGACGAAAGACTATACGCTGAAAGTGAATTCCCTTACGCAGCAAGTTATTATGAAAGTATCTCCCAATACGCCCAGCGGATTGATTTTTATGGATGATATTTTGGTAGACGACTCTGTTGCACGGCGTATTGCTTTGACCGGCGCAGCCACGACAGTAGCCTTTAAAGCTTCGGCGCAGGACCATGAGACGATGGCTGAGTATACGGTTACCATTGTGAAATCAACTGTCGATGTGTCGGAACTGGCAGACGAAATTGAAAAAGCAGAAAGCATTGAAAAAGGAAACTATACAGAAGCCAGTTACGAGGCATTCCTTAAAGCATTAGAAGATGTTCGCAAGGTTATGAATGACCCGGACTCTACCAAGGAACAGGTGGAAGCCGCCCGCAAAGCCTTAAGTACAGCGATTGCAAATCTGCAGGAAAAAGGAACGGGCGGAAACGTAGAGGTTAAGACGGACTTTACTTCCTTAAACAAGACGATTGCAGAAGCGAAAAAATATAAAGAGGCCGATTACACGGCAGCAAGCTTTGCAACGCTGAAAACATCGTTGAACAATGCAGAGAAGATTGCCAAAAACCCACAGGCAACGCAGGCGCAGGTGAATGCAGCAGATACAAATCTGAAAGCTGCCATCAAGGGGCTTGTGAAGCTGAAAATAATTTCTACGAAAAAAGTTACGCTCGGTGTGGGTGAATCTTATTCTGTGGCAGCAAAGGGCTATACCTATACGACTTCCAACAAAAAGGTTGCCACGGTTAGCAAAAAGGGCAAAGTGACCGCCAAAAAGAGAGGAAAAGCAACGATTAAGGCAACCAATCCGGCGGGCAAAGTAAAGGTATACAAGATTACCATCAAGAAAGCGCCCAAGAAGATTGTCAAGGTCACGCCCTCGAGGAAGACACTGAAAAAGGGCAAAACTGTGAAGCTTAGTGTAAAGCTTCCCAAGGGAACGGCGGGCAAATGCACGTTCAAGTCTAACAGGCCCAAAGTTGCCTCCGTCAGCTCCAAGGGCGTGGTAAAGGCGAAGAAGAAAGGAACCGCTAAGATTACGGTCAGGACTTACAATAAGAAGAAAAAAGTTGTGACCATCAAAGTGAAATAATTTAATGGTAAGGGAGCCGCCGCATCGGATAGCCGGTGCGGCGGCTTTATGTAAAATTGTAACAGTTCAGCCCACATAAGACGGCGTTCCCTCAGCCGAGCTGAATCGTGTAAAATTCGTGCATACCCATAGGGCACTTAGCACCATTTTCCCCAATTTAACTCGGCTGGCTGAACTGTTACGTAAAATTTTATACTTTCTTAATTGTTTTTTGGCAGAAATGTTTTTATAATGAATTCGGAAAACTTATTCGTCAGCCAAAGGAAAATGCACAGGAGGAAAACACATGCTGTCAAAATTCAGTGTCAAGAAACCCTACACCGTGATTGTGGGAATTGTACTTGTAATTATTCTGGGCGTGGTATCCCTGACCAAAATGAGCACGGATCTTCTGCCCAGCATGAATCTGCCGTATGCGATTGTGGTGACTTCTTACGCGGGTGCGAGCCCGGAGCAGGTGGAGAGCGCGGTGACGCAGCCTATCGAGGCGGCTATGGCCAGCACTTCCAATATCAAGAATATCAGTTCCACATCGTCAAACAATATGTCCATGGTGGTGCTGGAATTTGAGCAGACTGCCAATATGGACTCTGTGACAGTGGAGATGCGGGAGAGCCTGGATCAAATCAGCGGCTATTGGCCGGATGAGGTGGGCAATCCGATTATCATGAAACTGAATCCAGACATGCTGCCAATCATGATTGCCGCAGTGGAAGCTGAAGATATGGACAATCTGGAAATCAGCGATTATACGGAGAAGGATTTGATTCCTGAAATTGAAAGTGTGGAGGGTGTCGCCTCCGTGACCGGCACGGGTCTGGTTGAAGAATCGGTGC
Organism: uncultured Lachnospiraceae bacterium; assembly: GCA_947565305.1. Lineage (GTDB taxonomy): Bacteria > Bacillota > Clostridia > Lachnospirales > Lachnospiraceae > Petralouisia. Next base: position 11,781 of record CANOFO010000012.1, read on the forward strand.
AGGTGACGCTGAGCCAGAAAAAGATTGACGAAATCAATGACAAAGTCAAAGCTTCCCTGGATAAGAAGTTTGCCGATGCGGAGAGTGAGATGGCGGATGCCGAGGAAGAAATCAGCAGCGGCAAGGATGAACTGGACAGCGGAAAGCAATCCATGGCAAATCAGATAAGCGATGCCCAGAATCAGCTGAACGACAAGAAGATTGAACTTTTCCAGACAGAGACAGATTTAAACAACAAACTTGCAGAGTTAAAAGAGACAAAGAGCCAGACGGAGGAGGGCATTGCTTCGCTGACCGAACTGCAGACGCAGGTGAAGGAACTGATTCAGGCGAAAGAGGAACTGACGGAAGCTATTGAGAAGATAAAGGCGATGCAGCAAAATGCCTCACTGCCGGATGTGGATTCCAGCCAGGTAGACCCCAGCCAGATAGATCCCAGCCAGATAGACCCCAGCCAGGTGGATCCATCCCAAATAGACCCCGGCCAGATGAATCCTTCGCAGTCCAATCCGTCCCAGGAGGATCTTGCCAAGCTGCAGGAGCAGCTTGAACAGGCGGAAGCACAGCTTGCCAAGCTGGAGGGGCAGCTTGCCAAGGTGGAGGCAGGGCTGTCTGAGATTAAATCCCAGCTTGCCTCGCAGGAGGGAAGTACCCTCAAGCCAGATGCCTCAGATAAGAAGCTGCTTTCCTACATAGCGGAATCCATCACGAAAGCGGAACAGGGATTGGTACAGATTAATGGCGGTATTGCAGCCATTGAGTCCGGGCTTGCGAGCGTGGCGGAAGGCAAGTCGACCATCAATGATACGCTTGCCACCTTAAACAAGAGCCAGATTTCCGGTTCTGTGGAGATGGGCAGCGCCTCTGCGCAGCTTGCCAGCGGGGAAGAAAAATTACAGGAGGCAAAAGATGAATTTGAAGATACAAAACAGGAGGCATATGATGCTTCTGATTTAAATAAGATTCTGACCATGGAGACCTTGACGAATATCCTAACGGCACAGAATTTTTCTATGCCAGCCGGATATATTACGGATGAGGGCGAAACTTACATGGTGCGTGTCGGGGATGCTGTAGACAGCATAGACGCTTTGAAGGATATGGTACTGATGGACCTTGGCATGGACGGTGTGGAGACTATTCATCTGTCCGATGTGGCAGACATTGTTGTTAACGATAATGCGCAGGAATCCTATGCGCGCTTAAATGGCAGGCCAGGCGTTATGCTTTCCATAGAGAAGCAGACCGGATATTCTACCGGAGATGTGACAAAACGTGTGTATCAGAAATTTGAGAGTTTGAAAAAAAATAACGAAAATTTACAGGTATCGGTTTTGATGGATCAGGGAATTTATATAGATATGATTGTGGATTCCGTGCTCAATAACATGGTTGTCGGTGCAATCCTTGCCATCATCATCCTTTTGATTTTCCTGAAAGACATCAAGCCTACGCTGGTCATCGCATGTTCTATCCCGGTGTCTGTAGTCTTTGCCGTGGTGCTCATGTATTTCAGCGGCGTCACGCTGAACATGATTTCCCTGTCGGGGCTTGCACTGGGAATCGGTATGCTAGTGGATAACTCCATTGTGGTGATTGAAAATGTCTATCGTATGCGCGGCGAGGGGCTGTCGGCAAAGAAAGCGGCGGTGGAAGGCGCAAAGCAGGTGAGTGGTGCGATTACGGCATCTACCTTGACTACGGTCTGTGTGTTTGCCCCCATTGTGTTTGTGGAGGGAATTACGCGGCAGCTTTTTGTGGATATGGGGCTGACGATTGCTTATACATTGTTGGCGAGCCTTTTGATTGCCCTGACATTTGTGCCGATGATGGGTTCCAGGCTGCTGAAAAAGACCAGGGATATCAGGCATCCGTGGTTTGATAAAATTCAGGACGTATATGGCATGGTCTTGGGTAAATTGCTGAGATTTAAGCCGTTGGTGCTGCTGGTGATGGTGGCGCTGCTCGTTGCCAGTGTCTGGGGTTCCCTGTCCAAAGGGACGGAATTTATGCCGGACATGGAGAGTACACAGATGACGGTTACTGTTACGCCGCCGGAAGACGCAGAATTTGCAGAGGCCTGTGAGATGGCAGATGAAGTGACCGAGAAAGTTATGGGCATTTCTGATGTAGATTCTGTGGGAGCCATGGCAGGAGGAGGCGGTATGGCATCCGGGCTGATGGGCGGCGGCAGCAGTAATGATATCACCCTTTATATTATCGTCAAAGAGGATAAAGAACTTAGCAATGATGAGATTGCAGAAGAGATCAAGAACCTTACAAAAGATTCGGAGGCGGAAATCAGCGTCAGCACATCGGAGATGGATATGGGCGCTTTGGCAGGTGAAGGGCTTACCGTACAGATTCGTGGACGTGATTTGGATAAATTACAGTCAATAGCAAATGATATGAAAGAGATAGTCAGCAGGGTCGAGGGCACTGCAGATGTTGCCACCAATGCCGAGGAGACAGAAAAGGAGTTCCGCATCACCGTAGATAAGGAGAAAGCTGCCAAATATGGGATGACGGTGGCGCAGATTTACCAGATTGTTGGGGAGCGGATGGCAGATGACACATCAGACGATACGATTTCTACGGACATTAAAGATTATGATATTTACCTGGAGAGCGTGGAGCAGGATGAAGCTACGATTGAGGGCCTTAAAAATCTGACCTTTACTTATACAGATAAGGAGAGCGGTGATGAGGAGGAAATCAAGCTTTCGCAGGTGGCAGATTTTGAGGAGTTGGAGAGCCTGACCTCGATTTCGCGTGAAGGACAGGAGAGGTATGTGCAGGTGACGGCGGCAATTGATAAAGGATACAATGTAGGTCTGGTTGGTGATAAAGTGCAGCAGGCAGTGAAAGATTATGAACTGCCGGAGGGCTATTCCGTGGAGATGGCCGGAGAGGATGAGAGCATCAACGAGGCGATGGAGCAGCTGATGCTGATGCTGGTACTGGCAATCGCATTCATTTACCTGATTATGGTGGCGCAGTTCCAGTCGTTGCGCGCGCCCTTTATCATCCTCTTTACCGTGCCACTTGCCATGACCGGCGGATTTGGCGCGCTGCTGATTACGAATAACGTGCTCAGCATCATTTCCATGATTGGATTTATCATGCTGGTGGGAATTATCGTCAATAATGGTATCGTGATGGTGGAATATATCAACCAGCTCAGGAAAGAGGGTATGGAGAAACGCGAAGCCATCGTAACGGCGGGCAAGACCCGTCTGCGTCCCATCCTTATGACGGCGATGACAACGATTTTTGCTATGTCCACAATGGCATTCGGTTCTGACATGGGTTCCGATATGGGAAGGCCGATGGCGATTGTCACGATTGGCGGTATGATTTATGGAACGTTGATGACGTTGGTGGTAGTGCCCTGTATTTATGACTTGTTCTACAGCAACAAGAGCATGGTGGAAGAAGAAATTTAAAGGAATTACTTGACAATTTTACGATTAGCTTATATGATGGAGAGATAAGTAACGAGCATACCGTGAAGATACGCCCTTTACCGGCTTCCGGTAAAGGGTATTTTAAATAAGGAGAAAATTACCATGAGCAAAGAACTTGCGAAAACATACGACCCTAAGGACATTGAGGACCGTCTTTATCGGAAATGGGAGGAGAATAAGTATTTCCATGCAGAGCCGGACATGAGTAAGAAACCTTTTACGATTGTGATGCCTCCGCCCAACATTACCGGGCAGCTGCATATGGGACATGCATTGGACAACACCATGCAGGATATCCTCATCCGCTATAAGCGTATGCAGGGATATAATGCGCTGTGGCAGCCAGGAACTGACCATGCCTCTATCTCCACCGAGGTTAAGGTCATAGAGTCACTGAGGGAACAGGGGATTGATAAGAATGACCTGGGCAGGGAAGGATTTTTGGAGAAAGTATGGGAGTGGAAGGAAGAATACGGTGGACGTATTATCCGCCAGCTTAAGAAAATGGGTTCCTCCGCAGATTGGGACAGGGAACGCTTCACGATGGATGAGGGCTGTTCAAAGGCGGTGCAGGAAGTATTTATCAAATTGTATGAGAAAGGTTTGATTTATAAAGGCTCCAGGATTGTCAACTGGTGCCCCGTATGTAAGACATCCATCTCAGACGCGGAGGTGGAGCATGAGGAACAGGAAGGGTTTTTCTGGCATATCAATTATCCGGTCAAGGGAGAAGAAGGAAGATTTGTGGAAATTGCAACCACCAGACCGGAGACACTTCTCGGCGATACAGCTGTTGCCGTCAACCCGGAGGATGAGCGTTACAAGGATATTATCGGCAAGACGCTGATTCTGCCGCTTGTGGGGCGTGAGATTCCGGTAGTGGCAGACCACTATGTGGATAAGGAATTTGGGACAGGCTGCGTGAAGATTACCCCGGCACATGACCCCAATGACTTTGAGGTGGGGAAGCGCCATAACTTACCGGAGATTAATATATTGAATGATGACGCTACCATCAACGCCAATGGCGGCAAATATCAGGGCATGGACCGCTATGAGGCGCGGAAGCTGATGGTGCAGGAATTAGAGGAACAGGGGCTTTTGGTGAAAATAGTGCCCCATTCCCATAATGTGGGGACACATGACCGCTGCAGCACTACCGTGGAGCCGATGGTCAAGCAACAGTGGTTTGTGAAGATGGACGAGCTGATTAAGCCGGCGGTGGAGGCTGTCAAAAACGGCGAGATTAAACTGCTGCCGGAGCGCATGGATAAGACCTATTTTAACTGGACGGACAATATCAGGGACTGGTGTATTTCCCGGCAGCTCTGGTGGGGGCATCGGATTCCGGCTTATTACTGTGCAGACTGCGGGGAATTCGTGGTGGCAAGGGAGAATCCCGGCAAGTGCCCGAAATGCGGCTGTACGCATATGACGCAGGATGAGGATACCTTGGATACATGGTTTTCTTCTGCCTTGTGGCCGTTTTCCACTTTGGGATGGCCCGAGAAGACGGAAGACCTTGACTTTTTCTATCCCAACGATGTCCTGGTGACCGGGTATGATATTATTTTCTTCTGGGTTATCCGTATGATTTTCTCCGGCTATGAGCAGATGGGGAAAGCACCCTTTAAGACCGTATTGTTCCACGGTTTGGTAAGGGATTCCCAGGGGCGTAAGATGAGCAAGTCGCTCGGCAATGGCATTGATCCCTTGGAGGTTATTGAGAAATATGGAGCAGATGCCCTGAGGCTGACGCTGATTACCGGCAATGCACCGGGAAATGACATGCGTTTCTATTGGGAGCGCGTGGAGTCGGCAAGGAATTTTGCTAACAAAGTATGGAATGCTTCTCGTTTCATCATGATGAATATTGATGGGGGAGAGATTATGGAGCCATCGCTGGAACAGCTTAAGACAGGGGATAAGTGGATTCTTTCGAAGGTCAACACGCTAGCCAAAGACGTTACCGAGAATATGGATAAATTTGAGCTGGGGATTGCCGTGCAGAAAGTTTATGATTTTATCTGGGATGAATTCTGCGACTGGTACATTGAGATTGCCAAAGCCAGGATGTCTAACAAAGAGGAAGACCCGGATTCGGCAAGATTTGCCATGTGGACGTTGAAGACGGTGCTGATCCAGGCATTGAAGCTGCTCCATCCTTATATGCCGTTTATTACGGAAGAAATTTTCTGTACGCTGCAGGATGATGAGCCGACGATTATGCTCTCTGAATGGCCGATATACCGCGAGGAATACCATTTTGCCGCTGAAGAGGAAGCAGTGGAGCATATTAAGGATTTGGTAAAGGGGATCCGCAATACGAGAGCAGAGATGAATGTCCCGCCCAGCAGGAAGGCGAAACTATATATTGTGACAGAGGATAAGGGGCTGCAGAATACATTTAAGACCATGAAGAGCGCATACAGCCGGCTTACCAGCGCCATCGAGGTTCAGGTGCAGGCAGATAAATCAGGAATCGGTGAGGATGCCGTGTCGGTTGTGATTCCTGGTGCAGTGGTTTACCTGCCGCTGGAAGACCTTGTGGACCTTGAAAAAGAAGAAGAGAGACTCTTAAAAGAAAAAGAACGGCTTGCCAAAGAACTGTCACGCTCCAAGGGGATGCTTTCCAATGAGAAATTCTTAAACCGTGCGCCGGAAGCGAAGGTCCAGGAAGAGAGGGAGAAACTTGCAAAATATGAACAGATGATGGCACAGGTGGAAGAACGCCTGAATCAGATGAAATAGATAGGTCAAGGAGGAAACCGGAATGGACAGAGAGGTACAGAATAGACATAAGAAAGGGAAGACCAGCAGGAAGAAACGTCAGAGGCGCAAGATTATCATAGTGGTCATTGTTGTTTTATTGGCGCTGCTGATGATTCCCATTGCTTTTTCCTGGAGCAAATATGACAAGATGGGCAAAGTGGTCATCAATGATAAAGAGGTCAAAATCAATGAACTGAGCCCAGAGACAAAGAAAGCAATGAAAAGCTATGAGAACATTGCGTTGTTTGGCCTTGACAACCGTGATATGGGCAGTCTTGAAAGAGGGAACAGCGATACGATTATTGTAGTAAGCATCAATAAGGATAGCGGAGAAATTAAGATGGCTTCCGTGTACCGTGATACCTACCTGGATATTGATGAAAATAAATTCCGCAAAGCGAATGCAGCATACGCCAATGGAGGACCCAAGCAGGCAATAGATATGCTGAATAAGAATCTGGATTTGAACATCACGGATTATGTCAGCGTGGATTTTGGCGCATTGGTGGAGGCAGTTGACCTTTTGGGCGGAATAGAGATTGATGAACTTGATGCAGATGAGGCGAAATGGCTCAATGCCTATGTAGATGATACAGTAAAGAATACCGGGTATGAGGATTATGTGCCATATGTTTCCGCAGGTGAGAATGTTCACTTAAATGGCGTTCAGGCGACAGCTTATGCGCGAATCCGCTATGTAGGGCTTGATTATGGGCGTACGGAGCGGCAGAGGGAAGTAATCACTAAGATGTTTGAGAAAGCAAAACAGTGTGATTTGGTGACCTTAAATAAGATGATGGATGAGATGCTGCCGCAGATTTCTACAAGCCTGAGCCCTACGGAGCTGCTTGGCCTTGCCTCGGGCGTTGCCAAGTACCATATGGGAGAGAATACTGGTTTCCCATTTGACAAGGAATCTGGTGATGTGGGAAGTTTAGGGGACATGGTAATCCCAATAGACCTGGAAAACAATGTCATACAACTGCATAAGTTTTTGTATGGCAATGAAGAGTACACGCCTTCTCAGACCGTTAAAGAACTGAGCGAGACTATCCATGCCAATACCGGGTATTAAAATTGGGTTGACAGAGGCGTCAGTGCAAGCGTATGATGTAGCTGTGAGGAATTATTTTGTATGGAATTAATGGCGGAAGCTATATGTTTGCAGGGAAAGAGGAGGTTCTTATGAGAGAGGCATGGAAGTGTGTAAGGATATGCATCATGGCAGCAGCTTTTTTGCTGTTGCTGGGCGTAGGTGTAAATGCACAGGCGGCTCCGGCACAGGTTCAGGGGCTGTATCAGGCATCAGGCAGTGCGAGTTCTGTCAAGGTAAAATGGGATGCCCTGATTGCAGATGGGATACGCTATAAAGTTGAATTATCAGAAGATATTATGTTTTCCGGTGGGAAGACGGAGGAACGGTCTAATACAGAGTCGAATTTTTATGGCCTTTCTTCTGGAAGGAGTTATTTTGTGCGGGTAACCGCATTTACCAGAGAAAATGGCGAGGAGGTATATGGTACGCCATCGCGGCCATTGGAAGTTGTTACCGTACCGGAGAGAAGCAGTACGCAGAATCTGAGGCAGACAGCGGCAACGACAACGAGTATCACCGTAAAATGGGAGCAGAGCCCGGGAGCAAATGCATACCGGCTGGAATATTTTAAGTCAGGGGATACTGGTAACAGGAAAGTTGTGCCGTTAGGCAATGTCCTGACTTATACGGCAAGTAATCTCAGCAAAGATTCAGAGTATGCATTTTATGTGTATCCTGAGCGGAAGAGCACCAGCGGTTATCAGGCGAGCAGCGATTTGGGGTATTCTATATTTGGCTGTCCGGTACTGCCGGGCAAGGTGGAGGGACTTACGCCGTCCTTTAGCAGCCCAACGACCAAGTATATGGAATTATCATGGGACAGGCGTAACAGTGCAGACGGATATCAGTATGAAATTTATAGCATAGCTGGAAAAAAGGCGAAAAAGCTAATTTCTGATAAGAAAGATTACAATGGCAGCATGGAATCTGTTATGAGCAATAAGCTGGTAAAACCACAGTTTCTCAAAGTGAGGGTTCGTGCATATGTTGTGTTGGGCAGCGGCACGAGATACGGAGCATGGTCTGGCTGGAAATATATTTCCAAGCAGCCGGAGATAAAGATTTCCAATGTCAGTGGAGGACAGAGGATATCGTGGAAGAAAGTGGGCGGTGCAGACAGTTATACACTCTATGTTTCCTCGAAGAGGGAGAATGGATATAAGAAAGTGAAGACGCTTTCTAAGAATTCCATGACGGTAAAGAAATATGGCAGGTCTACGTTGAAATCCGGCAAGACATATTATTATACAGTTGTGGCAAATAAGAAAATAGGCAGGAAGACATATAAAGGCAGCAAAACGCATTGTTATAGCCGTGTTTATTTCCGCGAGTAATGAGGAAAATAGCCATGTTTACATGGATATTTGACGAATACCGTGAGAATCAAATAACCCATTGCTTGCAGTGGGGTATTTGGTTTCAAATAAGAGAACATGGTATGGGAAGGTCATAAGGCGGTCAGATGGTTAATAAGATAGAAAGACTATTTCATTCAGCAGACGAAGCACAGATGGCGGACAGAGCAAGGTATTGTTTTCTGGCAGTTTTTTTGGGATGTGTCCATTCCCTGCTGGCAGTGGTAGGCATATTGTTGATGTGCCTGCCACTTGCAATTACAAACATATTTGTGGCAGCGCTTGATTTTTTCAGTATCTGTGGAACAAAAGGGACAAAAAATTATTTTGTGCGCATAAGCATTCTCTATTTTGCTACCTGCAGCCAGTCATTGTTTTCCTGTGTCCTGTTGGGATGGAGTTATGGGTTTGCCACCTACAACCTGGTGATGATTCCGGTGATGCTCTCTATGGTTTATCTGATGGAGCATGGGGAGAATTCCAGTAAGTATACGATTCCCTATACGCTGATAAACTGTATCTCTACCTTGGGATTCTGCTGGCTGCTATACAGGGGCGATCCCATTTACTATTATCCGGTTCCGACAGACCTGAGGGTTTCTTTTTTCAATAATATTATGGGATTTCTGCTGCTTTCCTGTTTCAGCGTTATGTTTATCCTGGAACTGACAGAGAATCGTAAGAAGCTGCAGGCAAGGAACGAGGAACTGCTGCGGCTGGCAAATTATGATGAGCTGACAAAGCTTCGCAACCGTAGAAGTATTCTTAGCATTTGGAAGAACTTAGAACGTAAAGATTACTGTGTGGTTATGGGGGATGTCGATAATTTTAAGAAAGTTAACGATACCTATGGACATGAGAAAGGCGATGATGTTTTAAAACTGATTGCTTCGAGTATGACAGGTGCGGTGGATGCTATTGATTATGTAAGCCGCTGGGGCGGCGAGGAATTCCTGATGATTGTCTTTGGCAATATTGCCTATGCCCTCAAGGTTGTGGACCGTGTTCAGCAACAACTGCGGATGGCAGATTTGCAGGCGGCTGGCAGGAAACTTACAGTTACAATGACATTCGGCGTCTGTGAAGCCAGTGAAGTTTCTGATGGCAACATCGATGAGATTATCCGCCGTGCGGATCAGCGGCTTTATCTGGGAAAGACCAGCGGGAAGAACTGTATCAAGATTCGGGATGAATAACAACTTTTACATATTTCTTACATTAAGATTAATTATAAAAAAGGCTGTTGCCAATGATGACTTCATACAATATATGGTATATTTTTGCATATGGGGCAGAATATGTATTGTATGTAGAATATTTTTGGCAACAGCCTTTTTTTTCCAGTTATTTCTGCTGGTTGTTTTTCAAAATGAAGTGTGATAGAATAAACGCGAATTATGAAAACCAATGTAGAAATGGAGTGAGAAACGTGGGATCATTTAGAAAATGGATGGCAGCTTTTCTGGCAGTATGCGTGATGGTTACATCTCTGGGGATGGATGTATGGGCGCAGAGCATAGCCGATGAAGGGCAGGTATCGGAGCAGGAAAACGGAGCTGTCGGTGAAGGACAGCCAGAAACAAGGGATAGCGAAGAAGCGGATAATAAGCAAGCAGCAGGATTGCTGAATTTTGCTATGGTGGAGAGCGCTCAGATTCAGACTCCGGGAGTACAGAATATTGCCGTAAGCCTGGGGAAGGATGGCATGAAAGTGGAGTATGCAGAGCTCACCTACCAAAAAGCGACCGGGGAAGCCTTTACGGCAGAGGCGGCAGAGATTGCAGATAACATGGTAAAATTTACATTTGAATATACAGATAAAGCACAGAGCGGCATTTATGAACTGATAAGCGTACGGTATCGTGCAGAGGGCACAGAGTATGAGGTCAAATTTGCCGAAGTGGGCATGGAAGTGAGTTTTGGCGTTAACCAGGAGAGCGATGATGAACCGGATGATATACTGATGGACAGCGAAGCACTCGGGGAATTGGAAGCCAATGTGGTGACTATGGATGAAAACGGCAATACAGTTTCCGAACAGTCTATCACCGATGTATTGCAGGAAGCGCAAACGGCAGATGTGGGCGCGCGTTCCGGGAGGGCTGTGACTAACGCGGACAAGAAGATGGTGATTGTGCTGGACCCAGGGCATGACAACGTCCATGCCGGAGCCCGGGGCAATGGATGTAAAGAGGAAGAATTGACGTTAAAGATTGCACAGTACTGTAAGGCAGAACTGCAGAAATATTCTGGCGTTACCATTTATATGACGAGGACGACCAATAATTGTGCCAACGGCGGTTATGCCGTATCTGCGTCTGAATGTAATGCCAGGCGGGTAGCGTATGGGGCATCCAAAAAAGCGGATGTCTATGTGAGCTTTCACCTGAATTCCAGTACGAGTTCTTCTCCCAGGGGCGTGGGCGTATATTATCCCAACGGAAGTTACCGTCCTCAGCTTGGCGAAGAGGGCAAAGGGCTGGCTACGGATATTTACAAGCAGTTGAGCGCGCTGGGTCTGCAGACCTGGGCGGGCGGCATTCTGATTCGCAATTCGGAAGACAATACACGATATCCAGACGGTTCACTGGCGGATTATCTGGCAATTATACGCCGCAACAAAGAGGCAGGTATTCCAGCAGTGCTCATAGAACATGCATTTCTCAGCAATGCAGAGGATGTCAGCCAATTTTTGAATTCAAATGAGAAATTAAAGAATCTGGGAATTGCCGATGCGCAGGGAATTGCCGGATTTTATGGATTATCCATGAAAGGGGATGACCCACAGATAGAATGGACGAAATCTATCAAGAGTCAGAAACTGCGGATAAGCTGGGGAGAAGTGCAGGGCGCCGTATCCTACCAGGTGTACCGCAGCGATTCGGAGGAAGGCAAATTCGAGAATATAGCAGAGGTCAGCAAATGCCAGTATGACGATAAGAAAGTACAGGCTGGAGTTACATATTTCTACAAAATATGCGCTGTATTTGAGGATGGGAAGAAATCTTCTTTTTCCGAAGTACATTCTGGCGCAACTTTGCAGATGCCGGTAATTTCAAGTGTTATCTCCAAGTCTGGGGGGAAACTGAAAGTCAGTTGGAAGGGTGTGAATGGAGCAACGGAATATGAGGTCTTGCGCAGCGAGGCGATTGATGGGAAATATGTAAAGATAGCCTCTACTGCCAAGAAAGCGTATATGGACAGCAAGCGTGAGACGCAGAAAGAATATTTCTATAAAGTACGTGCCAGGGGCGGAGAACAGAATGGCAGCAGCACGGATTCAGCGGCGGCTTCCGGTTGGGCAGTAAAACAGGTCGTTATCCGCAGCGTCAGCTCCGCTGACAGTAATTCGCTGCGCATCCGTTGGAAGAAAGTAGAAAATGCGTATGCTTACCGCATCCAGAGAAGCACTTCCAAAAAGGGAACGTATAAGACGGTTGCCGAGGTCAAGGGCAACAAGACTTCTTATGTGAACAAAGGCCTGAAAGCAAAGAAAACATATTACTATAAGATTCAGGCGCTGAACCTTGTGGGCAATAAGACAGGGTATGGCAGTTACAGCAGCCCGGTATCGGGGCAGACAATTACAGGGACCTCTATGTCTTATGTGAAGTCGGTGAACAGCAGCACCATGGAACTGAAATGGAAGAAAAATACATCTGCCTACGCATACAGCATTAAGCGCAGCAGGACAAAAAATGGGACATATGAGAAGATTGCGGAAATCCGTGACAAAAACATTACACAGTATCAGGATAAGCATGTTGTCAGCGGAAATCGGTATTATTATGTCGTAGAAGTGGTCAGCAACAAGAAAGGTGTAAAAGGTTACAGCGGAAATTCCAAACCTGTTTCTGCAATCAGCCTGAAAAAAGTAAGCATTATCTCCATAGAGGATACAGAAGAAGGCTTTTTGCTCAATTGGGAGAAAGCGTCTGGCGCAAATTGTTACGAAATTTTGCGCAGCACGAAGGAAAAGAGCGGATTTACACAGATTGCCAAGGTAAAGGGCGCAGATTCGCTCAGTTACACAGATGGAACTGTGACAGAAGGAATGAAATATTACTATCGGATTCGTGCCGTGCGCGAAGGGAAACGTATGGGATATGGAAGTTATGGCAAAGTAGCCGAAAGCGCTAATTATAGAGAACAGTAAAAGCCGCTGGCAGTCGGAGGCGGTAAGAGGATAAGAAAAAGGATATAAGAAGGGATTCATATTATGGAGGAAAAAGGGATATGGTAAGTAAAAAACTGAGGATTATGGCATGGCTGCTGGCTGCCGTTCTTACAGTGGAAGTCTGCGGGAATGGGTTTGTCTCCTATGCTGCGCCGTTGGAAACATCGCAGGTGACTGCTGATGATGCCAGTCAGGAATTCTCTGGGTCAGAGCAGGCATTTCTGGCAATGCTGCAGGAATATGAGATGTATGGTACGCTGACAGGAGCAGAGACTGTTGTTTATCAGGAACCGTCCCAGGACGCGCCCATTGTGCACAAGCTTGCCAGCGGATATCAGGTGAAATTTCTGGCGGCAGCGGTAGCAGCGGAAGGGATTTGGTATCAGGTTTCATTTGGCGTCAACGACAGGGAATGTACAGGATTTATACAGGATAGTTTTGTGGTAACGCAGGATGCGAGGCTGCAGCAGTGGAAGGAACAGTATTTTGGCAAGGGGGGCAAAGCCAGGGGTGCAGCAGTAGCCTCTGCCACATTGGGGAATACGGATTTGAATGCGTTTCCTTCCAGTTACCGTTCTTATATCAAGAAACTGATTGCGGCTCACCCGAATTGGACGTTTGTGCCCATGAATACCGGGCTGAAATGGTCGGATGTCATAGAAAATGAGATGAAAGATGCTGTGAACCTGGTGGATATCAATGCCCCGGTGACCTGGAAATCTACGGCGGAGAAGGATTACAACATGTCTACCGGCAAGTGGGTGGTCAAGAACGGCACGACCTGGGTGCAGGCTTCGGAGTCCGTGGTAAAATATTATATAGACCCACGCAATTCCCTCAATGAGGAATCCGTATTTCAGTTTGAGCAGCTGACATATAACGATTCCCATCACACGGAAGCAGGCGTGGAGATGATTTTGAGCGGCACATTTATGAGCAATAAGAAGCTGGAAGACGGTTCGGGCGGCAATATCACTTATGCCCAGGCGTTTATGAAGATTGGAAAAGAGCTGAAAGTAAGCCCTTATTTCCTGGCAAGCCGTGTTCGGCAGGAGCAGGGAGTCAAGGGGACTTCCGCGTTAATTTCAGGCACTTATCCAGGTTATAAGGGATATTATAACTATTTTAATATCCAGGCAACCGGTATTGGCGAAGAGGTAATCATCAGCGGTCTGAAAGAAGCAAAGAAGGCTGGTTGGACCACCAGGTACGCGGCATTGCGCGGCGGTGCAGAGAAGACGGCGGAAAACTATATTTCCAAAGGACAGGATACGTTCTACCTGCAGAAATTTGATGTGGACGCTTCCTATAACGGACTGTACTGGCATCAATACATGCAGAATCTTTTGGCAGCAGCCAATGAGAGCATAAGTGTTAGGAAGAGCTATACGTCCATGGGCATTATCAACAATAGTTTCGTGTTTAAGATTCCTGTTTACGACAATATGCCCTCCAAGGCATGTCCTTATCCAGATGAGAAGCTGAGCAAACCTACGCTGAAAGCGACTAAGAGCGAATCCGGCGCGGTACAGCTTTCCTGGAATGAGATTGGCGGTGCCCAGGGTTACCAGGTATACCGTAAGGAGGGAGCAGATGGCAAGTATGCCAGGGTAAAGACTGTGAGCGGGCTGATGCAACTTTCTTATCAGGACAATAAGGTAACTCCGGGAAAAGTATACTATTATAAGGTGCGCGCGTACCTCAAACTGAGTGCTGGAAACCAGTATTCTTCCTTTTCCGCGGAGAAGACGGCAGATTTCGCGATACCGGCGACCAGCTGGAAGAATTTTAAGATAAGTAACTACACCACGGTGCAGCTTTCCTGGAAGAAAGCAGAAGTTACAGGATATAAGATATACAGGAAGAAAGATTCCGGCAAATATACCTGCATCAAGACAATTAAGAACAACGCAACACTCAGCTATAAAGATCAGACGGTAGCGCCCGGGCACAGCTATACTTACCGGATACGCGGATATCAGACTGTGAATGGGCAGACCTATTATTCGGTCTATACCAGTGTTAAAAAAGCAGATATCAAAATGTCTGTGCCGCGTATAAAGAAGGCGGCTGTTACCAGCAAAAAGAAGGTCAAACTTACCTGGAATCGTGATTCGAAGGCAACTGGCTATTATATCTACCGTTCCAATAAGAAGACAGGAGGTTACAAGAAAGTAAAGACCATTACGAAGAATAATTCTGTGAGTTGGACAGACAGCGGTGTGAAAGCGGGGAAGACGTATTACTATAAGATACGTTCCTATGTCAAGACTTCCGGTGGGAAAGGGACTTCCGCCTATTCTGGGGCTAAGATGGTCAAACTGTCAAAGAAATAATTCTGCAGTTTCCTATACGGATAAAAAAGCCGTGCCTGGTCAGACTTATAGTAAACGCAGTTATAAGAAAGTGGATGAAAAAGAATGAAGATTACGCCGTATCGAATCAAAAAGGGAATCCGCTATTTCAAGCATTATGGGGGCAAGGCATTTCTCAACCGCCTTCGGGATAAGATGGAGCCGGAAGATGTGCCTTATGCTCCCTGGTTTGAAAAATATAGGGCAGACAGCGAGGAACTTGCAAGGCAGTCGAAGCAGGAGGGTAGGCTGGCGTACCGGCCATTGGTCAGCGTGGTCGTCCCCTGCTATCAGACGCCAGAGAAATATCTCAGAGAGATGATGGATTCTGTTCGCGCACAGTCTTACAGTAATTGGCAGCTTTGCCTTGCCGATGCCACGCCCACGGATGAGGTGGCTCAGATTGTGGAGGATTATTGCAGGCAGCATCAGGAGGAGCGGATATGTTACCGCCATCTGCAGGAGAATAAAGGGATTGCCGGCAATACCAACGTGGGCATGGAATTGGCTGAGGGCGAGTGGATAGGGCTGCTGGACCATGATGATTTGCTGGCGCCGGAGGCACTGTATGAGATGGTTCAGTTTATGAACTGCGAGCCGGGAGCAGAACTTATCTATTCCGATGAGGACCAGGTTGAGGAGACAAAAAAGGGATTACAGCATAAGAATCCACATTTTAAGCCGGATTTCAGTCCGGACCTTTTGCGTTCTAACAATTATATTACGCATTTCCTCTGCGTAAAGCGCGAGATTGCTAAGAAAGCTGGGGGAATGCGTGAAGAATTTGACGGCGCGCAGGATTATGATTTTATCCTGCGCTGTACGGAGCTTGCCTTGAAAGTCGGGCATGTCCCCAAGGTCCTGTACCATTGGCGGGTACACAGCAACTCCACAGCGGACAATCCATTAAGCAAAATGTATGCCTATGAGGCGGGACAGCGTGCCTTGCAGGAGCATTTAGAGCGGACAGGACAGCCGGGGCTGGTCAGCCAGTCTATCCATTTTGGGTTTTACCGTGTAAAATATCCGGTAACCGGAACGCCATTGGTGTCCATACTGATTCCCAACAAAGACCAGGCAGGGACGCTGAGACGCTGCATCGAATCTTTGAAAAAGTCTACCTGGAAACATTATGAGGTAATTGTCATTGAGAATAACAGCCAGCAGGAAGAGACGTTTCGCTATTACCGGGAGATGTGCGGAATCGACAGGGAAATCAATAGAGAGGGCAGGAAACTGTACTGCGAGGGGGCGCTGCCGGGCGGGCAGCCGGTAAAAGTTGTAGTCTGGGAAGGCGCATTTAATTATTCGGCAATCAATAATTTTGGCGCTTCCTATGCCAAAGGGGAATATTTCGTGCTCCTGAATAACGATATAGAGATTATCACAGAGGATTGGCTGGAGGAGATGTTGGGCAACTGCCAACGGCAGGAGGTTGGAATTGTGGGCGTAAGGCTGTATTATCCAGATAATACCATTCAGCATGCCGGTATTGTGGTGGGGATTGACGGCATTGCGGCAAATATGTTTCCAGGGCTTCGCCGCGGGCAGGAAGGGTATTTTCACAAAGCGGCAATCCAGCTGAATTACTGTGCCGTGACAGCGGCATGTCTGATGGTTTCCAGGAAAGTATATGAGCAGGTCCATGGCCTGGAGGAGCAGCTTTCGGTGGCATTCAATGACTTGGATTTCTGTTTGCGGGTGAGGCGCGAGGGTTATCTTGTAGTATACAATCCCTACGTGGAGGCTTACCATTATGAATCCAAATCCAGGGGGATTGAAGACACGAAGGAGAAAGTGCGCCGTTTCGGCGAGGAAATAGAATTTATCCGCACCCGCTGGATTGATTTGCTGAAAGAGGGAGACCCATATTACAATCCAAATTTCTCACTGAAAAAGTGCAATTATGCATTAAAACCTTAAGAAAAATCTTAATAATACCTTAAAAAGGCAAGAAAACTTGCCCTTTTTCCGATTCAATGATACAATGGTGAGGTTAAAAAAATCAAGTGGGTGTGGAAAGAGACTTATGATGAAAGTATTTATATGCCCGAAATGTGGGAGTATTACAACAGTTTCACGGAGAAAAGAGGTATTTTGCCATAAATGCGGAGGAACGCAGATGATTCCTTCCAAGTTAAGTTTTGCCAAATATACAGAGATGGATGAAAAGCAAAGGAAAGATTATTCAGAGAGCTGGCTTTACATACGGAATCATACTTCTGTATGAGAATTGACTTATGATTACGTTTTGAGGAACAGATTATGTATGAAAAACAGAAAAAGAGCTGGGTGAAACATCTGGATTTCTTGATTCTGGATTTGCTTTGCCTTGAAGTTACATTTTATCTCTCCTGTCTAATCAGGTTGGGAAATCTTCATAATGAACCGACGATGAGTGAATATTATAACCGTCTGGCTATTTTACTGCTTTTGCTGGACGGCTGTATTGTATTCCTTACAGAAGCTTATACCGGGATACTGCGCAGGAACAGAATCCAGGAACTGAAATCCGTGGTCATGCACTGCAGCATGGTATTTGCTGGAGTGACAGTCTATGTATGGGGAACCAAGCAGTCGGAGATTTATTCCCGGCAGGTTATCCTTGTGTTCTGGGTGATGTCCATAGTGGTCGAATATTTTTGCCGTTGCCTTTGGAAAATATATATTCGGCAGCGTATGATTCGCAAGCAGCGTTATTCCAAGCTGGTGGTTGTGACGGAGGACCGTTATGCCGAGCAGTGTGTTTCTGATTTTCAGCATAACCGTTACAAGGAATTTGAGGTAGTCGGTGTGGTGATTGTGGATGCAGACAGGACCGGGGAGGAAATCTGCGGTGTGCCAATTGTGGCGACAGCGGATGGTTTCTTGGAGTATGTCCGTGTCAATGTAGTGGATGAGGTTTTTATCAATGGCAACACGCGGGAGAGCAGCGAGGCGCTGGCAAACGAGCTGATAGAGCTGGGGCTGACTGTGCATTTCAACCTTGTGCGTGAATCCCAGCTGAGGCCGAATAAACTGGTGGAGCATTGCGGCAAATATCTGGTGCTGACTACCAGCATGAAGATTGCCACTAACCGGCAGATGGTTATCAAGCGCTGCATGGATATTGTCGGCAGTTTGATAGGGCTTTTGCTGATGGGAATTGCTTTCGTGGTGTTTGCTCCGATGGTTAAAATTCAGTCTCCTGGTCCGGTGTTCTATGCGCAGACCAGGATTGGCAAGAATGGCAGACGTTTTAAGTTCTATAAATTCCGCACGATGGTGATAGGTGCGGACAACATGAAGAAAGACCTGATGGCACAGAATGAGATGGAAGGCCTGATGTTTAAGATGGAAGAAGACCCCAGGGTTTTTGGTGTGGGGAAAATCATGCGCAAATATTCCATTGATGAGCTGCCGCAGTTTTGGAATGTTCTCAAGGGGGATATGAGCCTGGTGGGGACAAGGCCTCCTACGGAAGATGAATTTGAACAATATGAGCTCCACCACAAGGCAAGGCTGGGCATACGCCCAGGGCTGACCGGCATGTGGCAGGTCAGCGGCAGGAGCGATATCAAGAATTTTGAAGAGATAGTGGCGCTTGACACACAGTATATATCCAACTGGTCCCTGAGCATGGATCTGAGGATTATTTTGCGGACCGTAGCTGTGGTGCTGACAGGAAAAGGATCGTTATGACAGATTTATCAATCACGATTGTCGCCTTTAATGACGAGGCAGATGTAAGGGCTGCGGTGTCATCCATCATGGAATACACCGCCAGCAAATTGTCAAAGAAGATTTATATCGTAGATAACAGTACGGAGGAAAACGAGCTGTCTTTGCTGGCAGAAGAGTATGGGGATGTGGTTTATGAAAAGCCGGGAGAAAATCTTGGATTTGGCGGCGGGCACAATTATGTGCTGCCGAAGCTGGCTTCAAAGTTTCATGCGATAGTAAACCCGGATATTCTTCTGCAGGAAGACAGCTTTTCTGTGCTGATTTCTTTTCTGGAGAAGTCGGGGGCAGGCATGGCAGTCCCTAAACTACTTGACAGTGAGGGCAATCTGCAGGCGGCTTACCGCAGGGAACTGACGGTAGGTGATATGGCAATCCGGATGCTTTTTCCATCGCATTTTGCCAAGCGGCAGCATTACCATACCATGCAGGATATGGATTACCGAAAGCCATTCCCGGTTCCTTTTGCCCAGGGGAGCTTTCTGGTCATCCGCACGGGGCTGTTCCTGGAACTGGGGGGATTTGACCGCCGTTATTTTATGTATATGGAGGATGCAGACCTCTGCCGGCAGGTGAACCGTGTAAGCAGCCTGTGGTACTGCCCGGATACTGAGGTCATCCATCTGTGGGAACGCGGCTCCCACAAGAATCTGCGCCTTATGAGAATCCATATTGCCTCCATGTTCCGTTATTTCAGGAAATGGGGGTGGAAGCTGTGGTGACAGGAGATATCCGCATATCGGTTGCCCTTGTATCTTATAACGGAGCGGATTATCTGCAGCAGCAGCTTGAATCTATTTTAGGGCAGCTGGGGGATGATGATGAACTGCTTGTTTCAGACGACGGTTCTTCCGATGGGACAGTGCCCCTGATAGAGGAATACCAGCGTAGGGACAGCCGGGTGCGGCTGCTGGCTGGGCCGGGGCAGGGCATCAAGAAAAATGTGGAACATGTGCTTTCCCAGACCCGGGGGAAATATATATTCCTTGCCGACCAGGATGATATCTGGCTGGCAGGAAAGGTAGAGCGCGTTCTATGGGCGTTTGAGCAGCAGGGGGCAGCTGTTATTGTCCATGATGCCAAGGTGTTTGCGGGAGGGGACAGTTCTGATATCTGCATGGAATCTTTCTATGCATTTCGCAATTCCGGGGCGGGCATTATCAAAAATATTGTCAAAAACAGTTATATTGGCTGCTGTATGGCATTTCGCCGGGAATTGTTAGAGGTAATTCTGCCAATTCCTGCGCAGATTGAGATGCATGACCAATGGATTGGCATTCTGGGGGATTATTATGCAGGAAAGTCTTATTTCCTGCCAGAACCGTTATTGCTATACCGCAGACATGGCGAGAATAATTCTTCCATGGAGCATTATGGTTTTTTGCGGATGCTGCGAAACCGCATAGTTTTTGTGTGCTGCCTGTGCAGGAGGCTTTCGCGGAAATCGCCGGGGAAAGGCAAATTTGGGTAACAGTCCAGCCAGACAGTTGATAAATGGAAGAAAATATTATATAGTAAACGCAGAAAAAATGCGTTTACTATAAGATAGAGCGTAAGTATTTTGAAATAACAACAGAAAACAAATGGGCAGGGTGGAAAGTATGGCGAATAAGAAGAGTGGACAGGGGAGAAGCGCGGCGGCGAAAAAAGCAATGAGGGCGAAGCGGCGCAGGAGGAAAATTTTATTGGTGTGCGTGGAATTCCTGATTCTGGGCGGTGTATTGCTGTGGATTTGGACGAATGCCAAGATGGACAAGATTAACACAGATAAGAGTTTTCAGGCGAAAGACGTCGAAAATGAAGAATTATCAAAAGAGACCAAGGATGTGCTGGGGCAGTATACCACGATAGCCCTGTTTGGTCTGGACAACCGAGAAAATAATTCCTACAGCAGCGGCAATTCGGACGTGATTATGCTGGCGAGAATTGATAAAGATACCAAGGAGGTCCGCCTGGTGTCTGTATACCGTGACACGTTTCTGAAAATGGCGGATTTGGATAATACGGAGGCCTACAGCAAGGCAAATGCGGCTTATGCAGTGGGAGGTCCTGAGCAGGCGGTGCGGATGCTCAATACGAACCTAGACCTCGATATCCAGGAGTATGTATCGTTTGACTTTTCTGCTGTGGCAGAGGCGGTAGATATCCTGGGCGGCGTGGAAATTGAGATTACAGAGGAAGAATGCGTCCATCTGAACAATTATTGTATTGAGACCTCTGAAGTGACGGGCAAGAGTTATGACCCGCTTCCGGGAGCAGGAACCTATAACCTGAACGGTGTCCAGGCGGTATCCTACGGCAGAATCCGTTATACGGCGGGAGATGACTTCAAGAGGACGGAACGTCAGCGGCTTGTGGTGAATAAAATGGTAGAAAAAGCGTTAAAATCTGATATAGGGACAATCAATGACCTGATAGATGCTGTTTTCCCACAGATAAAGACCAGCCTTGGCAAGACGGAGCTGATTGCCATGGCAATGGATGCGTTTCAGTATAAATTGGGAGAGAGCAGGGGATTTCCTTTTGATTTGCGCAACAAGGTGGTGTCCATTTCCTATCAGAAGTCAGATGCAGACTGTGTCATCCCCAAGGATTTGTCATCCAATGTAAAACAGCTCCATGATTTCTTATATGGAACGACAAGTTATACCGTGACAGACAGTGTGCAGGGAATCAGCGATGAGATTGCTTATCGGACCGGCGTGACCGTGGGCAGTGAATAATGGGAGGTATCATATGTGTGGAATAGTGGGTTATATCGGAGAATCACAGGCAGCGCCGATATTATTGGACGGCTTGTCAAAACTGGAATACAGGGGCTATGATTCGGCAGGGATTGCAGTCTATGACGGAGAGAAAATTCAGGTACAGAAAGCAATTGGACGTTTAAAAGTCTTAAGTGAGCTGACCCATGACGGAGCCAAGATGCCAGGAGTTGCCGGAATCGGGCATACCCGCTGGGCAACGCACGGAGCGCCTACCAATAATAATGCACACCCCCATTTCAATGGAGATGAAAGCATTGCTGTCGTACACAATGGAATTATTGAGAATTATCAGAAATTAAAAAAGTACCTGGAGGGCAAAGGTTTCCAGTTTGTGTCAGATACTGACACGGAAGTGGTTGCCCATCTTCTGGATTATTACTATAAAGGAGACCCCATTGAAACTATCACCAAGGTTATGCATCGTGTGGAAGGGTCTTATGCGCTGGGTATCATGTTTAAAGCACATCCAGGTATTTTATATGCGGTGCGCAAGGACAGTCCTCTGATTGTTGGCCATGCCAAGGACGGCAGCCTGATTGCCTCTGACGTGCCGGCAGTCTTAAAGTATACACGTAATGTATATTTTATCCAGAATGAAGAGATAGCCGTATTATCGGAAGAAGAGATTTCTTTCTTTAATGTAGACGGTGAGGAAATTACCAAAGAGTCCTCTGTTATCGACTGGGATATCAATGCCGCAGAAAAGGGCGGCTATGAGCATTTCATGTTGAAGGAGATGTATGAACAGCCCCAGACTGTCCGGGATACGTTAAATCCCCGTATTAAAGAGGGAATGATAGTAATTGAAGAACTTGGCATGTCAGATGAGGAAATCCGCGGGATTGGCAGAATCCATATCGTTGCCTGCGGCTCTGCTTACCACACGGGAGTGACCGCGAAGTATGTATTCGAGGGCATGGCGCGTATTCCCGTGGATGTGGATTTGGCTTCGGAATTCCGTTATCGCAATCCCATACTGGCGGACAATGACCTGGTCATCATCATCAGCCAGTCCGGAGAGACTGCAGATTCCCTGGCAGCTTTGCGTGAAGCGAAAAGCAGGGGTGTCAAGACGCTTGGCATTGTCAATGTAGTGGGCAGTTCCATTGCCAGGGAGGCAGATAAAGTCATGTATACCTGGGCGGGGCCGGAGATTGCCGTAGCCACCACCAAGGCTTACAGCGCGCAGCTGATTGCGGAATATCTGCTTGCCATCAAGTTTGCACAGGTGCGGGGTGAGATTACGGATCAGGATGTCCATGCATATCTTAAGGATTTGCAGAAGCTGCCGGAGCAGATAGAGATGCTTCTCAGTAACAAAGGGAAAATCCAGCATTTCGCCAACCGTTATATTTCAGCTAAGGATGTGTTCTTTGTGGGGCGTGGGCTTGACCATGCGATTTCCATGGAAGGTTCTCTCAAACTGAAAGAGATTTCATATATCCATTCTGAGGCATATGCAGCCGGGGAACTGAAACACGGAACGATTTCCCTGATTGAGGAGGGAACCTTGGTTGCCGCAGTGCTGACGCAGGAGGAATTATATAAGAAGACTATCAGCAATATCGTGGAGCTTACCAGCCGTGGGGCGTTTGTGCTTGCCGTGACCAATACCGGGAACACGGAGATTGAGAAAGCGGCAGACTATGTTATCTATATTCCCCAGACAAACCGCTGGTTCACGAATTCGTTGGCGATTATCCCCCTGCAGCTGTTCAGTTACTATGTGTCGGTGGGTAAGGGCTGTGACGTGGATAAGCCGCGGAATCTGGCGAAGTCTGTGACGGTAGAATAACGGAAGTGGTGGTTGGGCTGAACCTGCCACAGTTTTGAACACGTTTTTTTAAAATATTAGACACAGTTTTGTCACAAATCTCTCGTAAACTGCTTTATAGAACAAAGAGAAAACAGCAGAGGAAAGGAGATATTTGTTATGGAAAACAATTTCAATAATTACAATAACGGCGACAGCAATTTTGGAAATAATATGGGAAACACGCAGAGCAGTAATATGGAAAATGAGGTCAGGAATACGGATACAGTAATGTCAGGCAGTACTGTGAAAGAAAACGCAGCTGCGGTCGAGAGCGGCAATATGGATTCAGCTGCTCATGGCAGCAGCACAGGTTCTGCGGATTCCCTCTATTCTTACAGTTATGTAAATCAGGAGAACCAGGAGCGCAACCCCAATTATTATGAGAGGCAAGAGGAGAACAGCAGCGCACAGAGAACTTACACAACAGGCAGTTATGGAAGCACACAGGAAAATAACAGTGCAGGAAGTTATAACAATGCCTGGAATGCAAGCCACACGGATACTGCCCAAACGGCGAATCAGGCAGCATGGACAGACCAGAGTGCAGCCCAGAACCCTAATGCTGCCGGAAAGAAAGCAAAGAAAGAGAAAAAGCCTGGAGAGAAAAAGCAGCATGGCTTTGGCATGACGATGGCAAAATGTGCAGCGCTTGCGTTGGTATTTGGGCTTGTATCGGGTACGGTGTTCTATGGAACAGGTTTTGCTTTCCGTTATACCTCAGGCACGAATCAGGCACAGCAGCAGGCTGCTGCAGAGAGCGCAAATAAGACGGCTGAGACAGCTTTGAATAAGGGAAACCTGTCGGCTACCGGCGTAAGCACGGCGACGACAGTGAACGATGTATCAGATGTTGCTGAGAATGTAATGCCGTCCATTGTCTCCATTACCAATATGAGTTCTCAGGTGCAGCCTGATTGGTTTGGACGTCTTTACGAGGAGGAAGTTCCCAGCGCAGGAAGCGGAATAATCATTGGGCAGACAGACGAGGAAATCTATGTTGCGACCAACAACCATGTGGTATCCAACTCCA
Organism: uncultured Lachnospiraceae bacterium; assembly: GCA_947565305.1. GTDB lineage: Bacteria > Bacillota > Clostridia > Lachnospirales > Lachnospiraceae > Petralouisia. Next base: position 36,336 of record CANOFO010000012.1, read on the forward strand.
CGCAGCTTACGGTGAACTTTGTGGACAATCAGCAGGTGACGGCAGAGATAAAAGGAACAGATGCCAGTACAGACCTTGCAGTGCTGTCTGTAAAGACCAAAGATATCCCCAGTGACACTATGGAGAAAATTAAAGTCGCAACGATAGGCAATTCCGATAGCATTAAGGTTGGGCAGAGCGTTGTGGCAATCGGAAATGCCATGGGCTATGGACAGTCTGTAACGACAGGCGTCATCAGCGCTGTTGACAGGGAAGTGACCGTCCAGGATGAGTCGACAGGAACTTCTATTACAAACGACCTGATTCAGACCGATGCAGCAATCAACCCCGGAAACAGCGGCGGTGCACTGCTGAATATGAATGGGGAGGTAATAGGTATCAATTCCGTGAAATATGCCGATACCCAGGTGGAGGGCATGGGCTATGCAATCCCCATTTCAGCGGCAGAGCCGATTATCAATAATCTGATTACCAGAGAAGTGGTAGATGAATCTAATTCCGCATACCTCGGTGTGACCGGACAGGATGTGACTTCTGAGATATCAGACAGTTTCGGAATGCCGGAAGGGCTTTATATCACAATGGTGACAGAGAACAGCGCAGCAGACCAGGCGGGAATCCGCAAAGGCGATGTGATCACCAAATTTGACGGCAGGAAGATAACATCTCTGGAAGGGCTTTCCGATGCTATGAAGTATTACGCAGCGGGAACCCAGGTGGAGGTAACGCTGCAGAAGAACAATAATGGAGAATGGAAGGAAGAGACCATTACAGTCACGCTGGGCAAGAAGGTAGAATAACGGTTACAGTTCACTCGTCAGCCAATATGGAGACAATCACATGCTTGCATGATGATTTCTCCATTTGTGCTGACGGAGTAAACGCCAGTTTATGAGCAAAGTTAGCATTTGACCTGAGGGGGGACCCAACGAAGTTGGGGAGAGTCCTGAGGTCTCTTGTCGTTTCCCCAAAGGATAAAGCAGCGAGAAAGCGCTGTAAGCGCCTTTGCGAATGGCATGGGAGTGAACAGTAACAGATTGTAAAACAACAGAAATTCTTCTTTTAAAAACCTGTAGAATGTGGTAAGATAAAAGCAAATTGAGACGCCAATCCGGAAATGTCTGGATTGGCGTTCTATGCATATGGAGGGACTTTTTATGAGAAAGAAAAAAATTGTGATTGCTCTGGGGCATGATGCATTGGGGACAACGTTGCCGGAACAGAAACTTGCCACCAAGAAAGCGGCAAAAGCAGTCGTTGATTTTATAAAAGAGGATTATCAGGTCGTGATTTCCCACAGCAACGGTCCGCAGGTGGGCATGATTCACACGGCGATGGCGGAATTCTGCCGCATTTACCCGGAATATACGGCGACCCCTATGTCGGTCTGTTCGGCGATGAGCCAGGGATATATTGGATATGACCTTCAGAATGCCATCCGCACGGAACTTTTGAATCGGGGAATTTATAAGCCGGTTTCCACAATCCTTACGCAGGTCACTGTAGACCCTTATGACGATGCTTTCTACCATCCGTCCAAAGTGATTGGACGTGTGATGACAGAGGAGGAGGCAGAAGCCGAAGAGAAGAAAGGCAACCATGTAGTGAAAATGGGGGAGGGTTACCGAAGAATTGTCGCGGCTCCCAAGCCGGTCGATATTGTGGAGATTGACGCTATCCGTGCGCTTCTTGCGGCTGACCAGGTTGTCATTGCCTGTGGAGGGGGCGGGATTCCTGTTTTGGCGCAGAATAATAAGCTCCAGGGAGCGAGTGCGGTCATTGAGAAAGATTCAGCAGCAGAAAAGCTGGCAGAATTGATTGAGGCGGACCGTCTGGTAATCCTTACCGGCGTACAAAAGGTCTGCCTGCATTTTGGCGAGGAAAACGAGCAGCCCCTGGAGGAAATGACGGTAGCGCAGGCCAGGCAATATATGGCGGAGGGGCAGTTTGAAGAGGGGACTATGCTGCCTAAGATTGAAGCGGCGATAGCATTTATCGGTAATTCTGCCGTGCGCAGCGTCCTGATTACGAAACTAGGTATTTGTGATGAGGACAGTGTCGGCATATCAGGCACAGTAATCCATAAATAAATCCTTACGCGATAGTTCAGAACCTTTTGGCAATGCAGGTATTGCCCTTATGTCAGGGGTTCTGTTACATAATATAAAACATACAGGCTTTAGAAAGAGAGGTTATAATGAAAAATCTTAGAAAAACGAAAATTATCTGTACATTGGGACCGGCGACTGACCGTGATGATGTGTTAAAGCAGCTTATGCTGGAGGGCATGAATGTTGCCCGCTTCAATTTTTCCCATGGGAGCCATGAAGAACAGGGGGAACGGCTGAAAAAAGTGCAGGAACTCAGGGAGGAGTTAAACCTTCCGATTGCTACGCTGTTAGATACCAAAGGACCGGAAATACGTCTGCGCGAGCTAAAGGGCGGCAAGGCAGAACTGGTGGCAGGTCAGAAGTTTGTACTGACAACGGAGGAAATGTTAGGAGACGCGAATAAGGTCTCCATTACATATAAGGACCTCGTGAAAGATGTACAGCCGGGCTCCCGGATTCTCATTGATGATGGTTTAATTGCCCTTGACGTGGAAGAGGTGGATGATACGGAGATTTCCTGCCGCGTCGTTAACGGAGGCATGATTTCTAATAAGAAAGGCGTCAATGTACCGGATGTGGAATTATCCATGCCTTATATCAGCGACAAGGATTATGAGGACATCGTCTTCGGCATTGAGAATGATTTTGACTTTATCGCGGCATCTTTTGTGCGCACTGCGGATGACGTGATGCAGATACGGAAGATATTTGCTGAGAAAAACTGCCGCAATGTCAACATTATTTCTAAGATTGAGAATATGCAGGGCGTACAGAATATTGATGAGATTATCCAGGTATCAGACGGAATCATGGTGGCACGGGGTGACATGGGCGTGGAAATTCCCTTAGAGGATGTGCCTGCCATTCAGAAAATGATTATCAAGAAGGTGGTCAATGCTGGAAAACAAGTTATCACGGCTACCCAGATGCTCGATTCCATGATGAAGAATCCCAGACCGACCAGGGCAGAGGCGACGGATGTGGCAAACGCTATTTACGATGGAACCAGCGCTATCATGCTGTCCGGGGAGACGGCTGCGGGCATGTACCCGGTGGAATCGGTAAAGACGATGGTAAAAATTGCTGTCCGCACGGAGCAGGATATCAATTACACAGCGCGTTTTAAACAACGCGAATCTGAGAACCCTGACATTACCAACGCAATTTCCCATGCTACCTGCACAACAGCAATGGACCTGAATGCAGCGGCAATCATCACTGTGACCTGGTCCGGGGAGACGGCGCGCATGATTTCTAAATACCGTCCCTGCTGCAACATTATCGGCGGCAGCATTAATCAGAAAGTATGCCGTCAGCTGAATCTTTCCTGGGGAGTGACGCCATTGGAAGTTAAGCAGAAGGAAGATACGGATGAACTGTTCGCCCATGCTGTGGAGATGGCAGAACAGGCAGGGCTGGTCTCTGTGGGCGATATCACGGTCATCACGGCAGGTGTACCCTTAAGTGTCCCTGGGAATACAAATTTATTAAAAGTCCATGTAGTAACCGGAAAAGAGTAAAGGAAAAGAAAAAATAAATGAAGAAGTTTAATCTGATTATAATTTTTATGCTTTCTTTGATGCTGGCACTGGCTGGATGTGCTGGCAAAGAGAATGAGCCCCAGCAGAAGGAGCAGATAACAACGGAGAAGTATGAAGATAAGAAAGAGCAGCAGGGCAACTCTCAGCAGAAAAACGAAGGAGAGGGTGATGCTGTGAATACTGGCTCGGAGGATGGGAAGGATAACACGGAGGATGATGCCGAACCGACAGATACGGCTTCGGATGGCGAGAGTACATCTTTGACATTAAATCCCGACACAGTCACTTATGCGCAGGAAGAGGTTGTGACGACATCCTCGGTTAATGTGAGGAAAGCTCCCTCCACAGACAGCGAGGTCTACCAGACCGTTCCCCGCAGGAGTAATTTTACGAGGACGGCAGATGACGGTACCTGGAGTGCGGTACAGATTGAGGGTAACGAGTATTATATTGCATCCGAATTTCTGATGCTGGCATCGGAGGTGACAGATAACGGTTACCTGGTGGTGATTGATGCCGGGCATCAGGCACAGGGCAACAGTGAGCAGGAGCCAATCGGACCAGGAGCTTCCGAGTCGAAGCCCAAGGTTGCCAGCGGTACAACCGGCTGTGTTACCGGGCTCAAAGAATATGAGCTTACCCTTCAGGTATCTTTGAAATTGCAGGAAGAACTAGAAGCCAGGGGCTATCAGGTGATGATGGTGCGCACCAGCCATGATGTGAATATCAGCAACAGCGAGCGGGCGGCAGTTGCCAACAATGCAGGGGCGGACGCTTTTATCCGTGTCCATGCCAACGGTTCCGATGACAGCGGGCAGAATGGTGCGCTGACAATCTGTCCGACTTCTGCCAACCCTTATATGGGCAATCTCTACAGCCAGTGCCGTAAGCTGTCAGAATGTGTGCTGGATGGGGTGGTGAATGCTACTGGAGCCAATAAGCAGAGCATTTGGGAGACGGACAGCATGAGCGGCATCAACTGGTGTACGGTTCCCGTGACAATTATTGAGATGGGATTTATGACGAATCCCACAGAGGATGCCAACATGGCGGACGACGGCTACCAGCAGAAGATAGCCGTTGGCATTGCCGATGGGCTGGACAGTTATTTTGAGTAGCAAGGCAGATGAAGGCAAATGCGGAGCATTTATGGAATGCCTTCCGATGGGAGAGGGAAATGAAACGTACATTAATTATTGAAGACTTTGGCAAAATTAAAAAGGCTGAGATAGACATTTCTCCCCTGACCCTTTTTGTAGGGGATAACAATAGCGGCAAGAGTTATCTCCTGTCGTTGATTTGGGGGATTTATGCGGCAGAAGATGAGTCAGATGTTTTTCGTGGGATGTTGGAAATGCTGAAAGACGATTATGCAGAAACGTATAAGCAAATGTGCGATTTCCTTATAAACACGAATGAAGGGTTTGACCAAGAAATTAAAATATCTTCCCAATTCTTTGTAGAGTTTTTAAATAAGCTATTTAAACGCAACAAGGATAAGTTCGTGGCTGGAATTTTCAACTCGGAACAGATGACGATTGGGAAGTTAGCCGTAGTGGCAGAACCGGAATTTGAAGTGACAATAGAAGGACAGAAGATAGAAAAGAGGGTATCTATATTTTGTAAAGAGGGTTCTTTGGGAATATCTTTTTATGGAAGGCGTGTAAAAGAAGAATTGGAAATCATGGTAGAGATAATTGTCAGAAATATTTTGCTATGGTTTTTAAAAGAAAATGTTGGACTTTATAGTCAAAATACCGTCTACCTCCCGGCAGCGCGTACAGGATTTATGTTGGCGAAGAATGTTATCAATAAGGTTGGCAGACAAGTTGCATATGACGTGTCTGGTTTTCAGGACAGAGAAGAAATCCAGCCGTTTACAAAACCCATCATTCATTTTCTTGATATGCTGGAGGGATTGTCTTTGGAACATAAGACAGAATATGGTGAGATTGTCAAATGGATGGAAACGTCCATGGCACATGGCAGAATTCAGTATGGCAATGAAATGAATGGGCAGGAAATCCGCTATCTGCCTGATGGGAGTAAGGAGAGCCTACCTTTGCGCACAACCTCTGCGGTAGTGACAGAATTGACGCCCTTGCTACTGCTCTTAAAATATCGGCGCAGTTTACAGGCAATTTGCTATGAAGAACCGGAAATGTGTCTGCATCCCAGATTGCAGCAGGAGATGGGCAAATTGCTGATTCGTCTTGTGAACCATGGGCTTTATATGGTTGCAACAACACACAGCGATATACTGGTGCAGCATATTAACAATATGTGCCGTGTGAAAGCGTTGGGTTCCCCCAAAGAATTGCTGGAAAAATTAGGGCTGTCTGAGGAAGATGCGATAGATATACAAGATGTGGCAATTTACCAGTTTACGGATTTGGTAGAGTATTCTATCGTAGAGAAATTAATTCCAGAAGATGGCGAGTTCCAGGTAAAGACATTTTATAATGCACTGACAGAGATCTTGGAGCATACTTCAGAAGTCCACGATTATGAGGGGGAATAAGATGATTCCGGCACACGTAGAAGAAAAACTGCGGATGTTTCGCGAAGAAACATATGAGATTTTGAGGGATAGAGAACAAACTGTATTGAAAGAAAAGGCACAAGATGGTAAAGTAAATCTTATCTGCACAGCACAGGGGGAACTCTTAGTTTTTCCTTTGCCAGAAAAGCACGTATTTCCTTATTTGGATGGGGAACAGAAGGGTGCCAAAGCCTGTGCAGATAAGTTTGTATTTAAGCTGGATGAAGAAAGCGGGGCATGGGACTTACATATCGTGGAGTTTAAGAAAACAGTAGATACGTCTGTAATCGGTAAATCCCAGTGGCAATTTACGATGGGCATCTATAATGCCCGGGCAATTGCCGGCTTCCTGGGAATGAAGATGAGAAATGTCTATCTATATTCCGGGTTTCGCAATGATAAGCTTGCGAGAAACCAATCCTTGATTGCCCTGAGGGCAAATAATAACAAAGAGGCAATCACGAAAATCCTGCAGTGGACAGAGGATAGGTATGAGCTGCGTGTTGATGGGGCAAACAAAACGTTTCCACATCAGAAGATACAGTTGGATTCAGAGGGAAAAGAGTATGTTGTGCAGGATGGCGATGTTGTATTAT
>CANOFO010000013.1 GCA_947565305.1 uncultured Lachnospiraceae bacterium
GGTTATTCCACTGTTCAGTTATCAAGGTTCTCTGTCGTTGTTTCCGCGACAGCTTTTGTATTCTATCACAGCTATTCGCTTCTGTCAAGCACTTTTTTTATTTTTTTAATTCCCAAGTGCAATGCTCAACAACGAATGTTATATTATCACGTTTGTTTTCCAATGTCAACAAGTTTTTACAATTTTTTTCATTTTTTTGTAACTATTCAGCCTTATAATTTTAATAAGCTAAAATTTCATATCCCATCTCAGTCACTGCCACCGTAACCTCCCATTGGGCAGATAGTTTATGGTCCATCGTATACACTGTCCACTTATTGCTGTCATCTATATAAATTTGGTTGCGTCCCTGATTTACCATAGGTTCGATGGTAAATACCATACCCGGCGCAAATACAGCGCCAGTGCCCGCTTTGGAGACAAAACTGACAAATGGGTCTTCATGGAACTCCAAGCCAACCCCATGCCCGCCTATTTGCCTTACTACAGTATACCCATTTTTCCTGGCATGGCGGTATACTGCATTTCCCATCGTCCCAAACCGATTACCCGGAAAAACCTGTTTAATCCCCTCCTCCATGCACTCCCTGGTCACTGTCACCAGCCGTTTGGCCTCCGGCGAAACCTTTCCAATACAAAACATGCGGGAGGAATCCGAGAAGTAACCTTGATATATAGTAGAAACATCTACATTTACAATATCTCCCTCCATCAATACAACTTCATTGGAAGGGATTCCATGACAAACCTGATTGTTCACCGAAGTACAAACACTCTTGGGAAATCCCTGAAAATTCAGAGGCGCCGGCATCCCACCCAATGCCCTGGTCTTTCCATACACAATCTGATTTACTTCTTCCGTAGTCATTCCTGCCCGAATTTGCTCTGCTACTGTATCCAATATTTCAATATTCCGTTTTCCGCTCTCACGGATTCCCTGCAACTCTTCTTTCGTTTTGATTCTGATATTTTGCTGAACTTTTTTCATTCGCTTCACTCCTAGATAAAAAATATTCGTTTTTTCTATTGACATATCATGCATAAATATGATTTAATATTCATATGAACAATTATTCATGTATAAAAATTTTAAAAAATTAAAATATAAAACTTAAGGGAGGAACTATTATGCGTGATAGAGCACACAACAACCTTGCAGAAAAACAACATATGTCCAACCATGAACACCATCACATACATGAGCATAATGAACATGGCTGCTGTGGACACGAACATGAGCATGAACATGACTGCTGTGGACACGAACATGAGCATGAACATGACTGCTGCGGACACGAACATGAGCACAAGATTGCGGAACAGCGCCAGCAATTGGATGCATTTGGGACTGAGGGCATTAAATTCACCTGTCTGGTAGAAAACCTTGGCTGTGCAAACTGTGCTGCCAAAATGGAAAGCCGTATCAATGAGCTTCCCGAAGTAAACGCTGCTACTTTAACATTTACAACGAAACAGCTGCGCGTCTCAGTAACGAAGGAGGCTGCCAAAAAAGAGACCGAACTGATTGCAAAACTTCAGGAAATATGTTCTTCTATTGAATCTGGTGTAACTGTAACAAAACAGCAAAATTTCCAAAAAGGGAAAAAAACACTGCAAAGCCAGGAACACCAGGAAAAGAAGCATATACTTAGCGAACAGCAGATGGACCTTATTTCCATTATTATCGGAGCTTTGCTCTTTGCCGCTGGAGAAATCTTAGAACAGGCCGTCCTCGGCAGCCCTCAGATTCCTTCTGTCCTTTTCATAATCGCTTATATTGTACTTGGCGGGCAGATTGTGCTTACCGCCCTTAAAAACCTCGCCAAAGGGCAGGTATTCGATGAAAACTTCCTCATGAGCCTTGCCACGTTAGGAGCATTTGCCATCGGCGACTTTGCGGAAGCCGTAGGCGTCATGCTGTTCTACCGCATTGGAGAATACTTTGAAGAAGTTGCCGTCTCCCGCAGCCGCTCTCAGATTATGGATGCCGTGGACCTGCGCCCGGAGGTAGTAAATCTCGTCATACAGAATACTACAAAAATCATTCCTGCAGAGGAAGCACAGCTTGATGATGTGTTGCTTGTTCGCCCTGGCGACCGCATCCCTTTGGATGGCATCATTGTAGAGGGCGAAAGCCGTCTGGATACCTCACCCATCACCGGGGAACCTGTGCCGGTGAAAGCAGCCGTTGGCGATACCGTCACCTCCGGCTGCATCAACACTTCCGGACAATTAAAAATCCGCGTGGAAAAAACATTGGAAAATTCCATGGTAACAAGAATCCTTGATTCCGTGGAAAATGCCGCCGCAAGCAAACCTAAGATTGACCGTTTTATCACTCGTTTTTCCAGGGTATACACACCCTTTGTCGTTGTTGTGGCGCTTGCCACTGCAATTCTCCCCTCCCTGTTTACCGGAGACTGGAACCATTGGATTTATACTGCCCTGACCTTCTTAGTCATCAGCTGCCCCTGTGCACTGGTGTTGAGCGTACCCTTAGCCTTTTTCTCAGGCATCGGAGCTGGCTCCAGAAAAGGAATCCTGTTCAAGGGCGGCGTATCTATCGAGGCTTTGAAAGATGTTTCTACCGTTGTCATGGATAAAACCGGAACCATCACACAAGGGAATTTCGCAGTCCAGCAAATCCTCCCTTCGGAAAATTACAGCCAAAAGGAACTGCTTGCATTCTGTGCAAGCTGTGAGCAGCAGTCCACCCACCCAATTGCCGTCAGCATAGCCACGGCAGCAAGGGAGCAGAACCTTACGCTGGAAATGCCTACAGAACTTAAGGAAATTGCCGGACACGGCATCGAAGCAAAGCTGTCTATGGGGACAGTGCTTGTCGGCAACCGAAAACTTATGGATAAATATAAGGTAACTCTTGCCGAAAACATCCATACTTCCTATGGCACAGAGGTTCTTGCAGCTATCAATGGGACTTTCGCCGGCTGCCTGCTGATTTCCGATACACTTAAACCAGAATCGAAAAACGCTATCGCTTCCTTGAAAAAGCTGCACATCAAAACTGCCATGCTGACCGGTGATTCAACCGAAAGCGCCCAAGCGATAGCAAAAGAAGCCGACATTGACGAAGTATTTGCGCGGCTGCTGCCGGAAGAAAAATTATCACGTCTTCAGGAAATCCGCAGCAGGAACGGCTCCGTGATGTTTGTCGGCGATGGAATTAATGACGCCCCGGTGCTCGCTGGAGCGGATGTAGGGGCTGCCATGGGCAGCGGTGCAGATGCAGCCATTGAAGCCGCTGACGTCGTGTTTATGACCTCCAATATGCAGGCAGTTCCCCAATCTATCTCCATTGCCAAATCAACCACTAAAATTGCCTGGCAAAACGTGGTGTTTGCCTTGGCCGTCAAAGCGCTTGTCATGGCGCTTGGACTGACCGGACACGCTTCTATGTGGATGGCTGTTTTTGCTGACAGTGGAGTCGCTATGTTATGCGTATTAAACTCTATCCGTGCATTGTACAAAAAATAATGCCAGCATCACAACAATACCGCAGATATCCTATCATTGATATCTTAAAAGGATTCCTTTTTCGCCAATTTGATAATCCGGCTGGTTCCCAGCCGGTCCGCCCCCAGGCGGATAAACTCTTCGGCATCTGCAAAACTGGAAATCCCTCCTGCCGCTTTGATTTTAACCGTTCCCCCCACATGCTCCGCAAACAATTTCACATCTGCAAAGGTGGCGCCAGATGTTGAAAATCCAGTGGAAGTCTTGATATAATCTGCGCCTGCATTCGTGACAGTTTCACACATCTTTATCTTTTCTTCCTCTGTCAGCAGGCATGTTTCAATTATTACCTTTAAAATTCTGCCCTGGCAGGCATTTTTCAAGGCACAAATTTCTTTCTCTACTTTGTCAAACGCTTTCTCTTTCACCCATCCTAGATTGATGACCATGTCAATTTCGTCAGCTCCATTGGCAACCGCATCCCTGGTCTCAAATTCTTTTACCGCAGTTGTATGGTAACCGTTCGGGAAACCGATTACCGTGCAGACTTTAACCCTTCCTGCGAGGTATTCCTTTGCCTGTTTCACATAGGCCGGCGGTATGCACACCGATGCAGTACCATAGTTTGCCGCATCATCGCAAATCTGCCGGATGTCCTCCCATGTCGCCGTCTGCGCCAGCAGCGTATGGTCTACTTTTGCAAAAATTTCTGCTCTGTCCATCTGATTCCTCCTATCCAATCCATCCGATTGCTTCCCGGATATTATCTACCCCGATAATCTTGATTCCTTTTGTATCTGTCAGTCCTGCAACACTGACCTTCGGCAGAATGCAGGATGAAAATCCCAGTTTTTTTGCCTCGGAGACACGCTGTTGTGCCATATTGACTGCCCGCACTTCGCCGCTCAGCCCTACCTCGCCATAACAAATCATTCTTTCATCAATGGCTTTTTCCTTAAAGCTGGAAGCCAGCGCCATCACAATCCCCAAATCAATCGCAGGCTCGTTCATGCGGATTCCTCCTGCAATATTGACATAGGCATCGCTGCCTGACAGGGATAACCCGCCTCTTTTCTCCAGAACTGCCATCAAAAGGTTGACCCTGTTCAAATCTGTTCCCGCCGCTGTCCTACGCGGTATGCCGAAATTGCTGTGGCAGACTAACGCCTGAATCTCCACGAGAATCGGCCGCGTTCCCTCCATGGAACAGGCAACGACAGAACCGGAGGCTCCCTGGGGCTTTCCATTGAGCATAAACTCAGAGGGATTTTCCACTTCCTGCAGCCCTGCCTCCTGCATCTCAAATACCCCAATCTCATTGGTCGAGCCGAAACGGTTTTTTACTCCCCGCAGAATCCGATAGGAAGCATGGCGGTCTCCCTCAAAATAAAGCACCGTATCTACCATGTGCTCCAACACTCTCGGACCCGCCACTACGCCTTCCTTTGTCACATGCCCCACAATAAACACCGTAACATCCATTCCCTTGGCAATCTGCAGAAGCCGTGCCGTAGTCTCCCGCACCTGGGACACACTTCCCGGCGCAGAACCTACATCCTCACTGTACATAGTCTGGATAGAGTCAATAATCACCACCTGAGGCTTTTCCCTGTTAATGACCTGTTCAATGCGCTCTAAGCTGGTATCACAGAACAGCTGAAGCTTGTCAGAAAACTGCCCAATCCTCTGTGCACGCATTTTTATCTGCTGCAGGGATTCTTCCCCGGAAATATATAAAACTTCTTTGGCATCTGCCAAATTCCTGCATACCTGCAAAAGCAATGTGGACTTGCCGATACCCGGGTCTCCGCCCACAAGTACCAGGGAACCTGGCACAATACCTCCCCCCAGCACACGGTCCAATTCCTGAAAACCAGTCTGCAGACGCTCCTTCGCCTGCATATCTATTTCAGAAATCTTTGTCGTCTTAAGTTCCTCATTCCCTCCCGGTGCACTCTTAACCTTTCCTGCAGACTTTTTTTCCACTATCTCTTCCACAAATGAATTCCATTCCCGGCAGCCTGGGCACTGTCCCATCCACTTAGAAGATTCATATCCGCAGGATTGGCAGAAATATACACTGACTTTTTTAGCTTTAGCCATATATAAAATTTCCTTTCAACTCAAAGAAATGGGCATCCCAAAAGCCATGTATTACTGGCTTTTAGGATACCCTTCTTAGGATTTCGTATTATTGCCTATCCAATTTTCTCTATTCTGACTGCAACTGGTTTTTCCTCACTCAATTCTACGGAAAGGCTGAGCTTTCCTCCCAGGTTCGTCTTCATTTGTCCGGCATCCACATTATCCACTAAAACCTTATACTCTGTCTGTTCTTCCAGTTCCAGTGTAATCTGCGCATCTTCCGGTCCCTCCACCTCAAATTCCACTCCGCTGTCGGTTACCATGAAACCATTCACAGCAGTTCCAGGTACGGATTCATACACAAACATACCATTGCGCTCAAGTTTGGTAATCTCTTTAAAAGTCTTGACCTTATATAAATCTCCGCCAAATTCAAAATTATCTGCTTTTGATTTTGAACCCAGCTTGTAATTTCCAAAACTAAGAGCCTCATTATTATCAGTACGGATCAATTCTTCTACTACAGCCATTTTTCTTTCCTCCTTGGGCATATTATAACACATCATCCATACGTTCGGCTAGTCCTATTTCCACTTAATTGTAGTATCTTTTTTAATCGCAGTCGAAAAATCAAAATCCCATGCTCCAGATTTCTTGGGTTTCATTATCGGTTCCTCAGCACACTGTCCATCCTCCACTGTCTGAGTTGCAAACACCTTGCCCTGATACATGAATTTCACTGTAAATTCTTTGGGCTGCGTAACAACAGGATTATTGCCTGGTGTCGTTCCTGGATTCGTGCCTGACGCTGTCCCCGGGTTCGTTCCTGGATTCGTGCCTGGCGCTGTCCCTGGGTTCGTTCCCGGTGTCGTCCCTGGGTTCGTTCCCGGTGTCGTCCCTGGGTTCGTTCCCGGCGTTGTTCCCGAACTTCCTGGCGTCCTTGTATTTCCTGTACTGCCAGTATTCCCTGTGTTACCTGTACTTCCTGTGCTGCCAGAGTTCGTGCTGTCAGAGGAAGAGGTATTATCTATGGCAGAGTTGTCTTCTGTATCATCTGCTTCATCCTCATACTCACTGTCATCCGATTCACCTGTATCTTCCTCATCTGTATCTTCCTCATAGTCTGCTTCCTCATCTTCCCAGGCTTCTGCTTCCTCAATCAGCCCGCTCAATTCATCCTGGGAAATCCCGGTAACAGGTGCATCGCGCTGTACAAGTTCCATCAGGAAATTCAGTGCCTGTAAAGGAAGATTCTCAAAGTCAATCGCTTCCGGTTCCGTCAGGTATGAGCCCGAGGAACTGTCGCCAATACAAGAGGCTTCCTCTCCTGCGTCAACATAAATTTCCTCACCTACCGTTCCGTCCGCAAGGAGCGCACTCATAGACACTTTACCTGAGAAGACAGACACCTTGGTGCAAGCTTCCCCTTCCTCATCCGTTGTCGCTTCTACACGGAAAATCGTACCACGCACAGCCATGACAGAGTTTGGCGAATTGACTTCATACGTGGAATCCGTACTCAGCGGATTTTGAATCTCATTCGTTATAGCTCCCTGGACCAAATCAATCCTAGTTTTAGAATCCTGGGCATCGCCAGCGCCTTCAATGGCAAGGATACTGTTCTCCTCCACCATCGCATACTTATCATCATCCAATTTCAGGCGCATTGAACTGCCATCTGCCACTGTAAGCCTGTCGCCGGACTCCAGATAAAGATCTTCTGCGGCACGGATTTCTCCTGCGCCCTCACGTTCAATATTTGCCGTCCCTTTCAGTTCATAAATCAGAATAGAGCGATAGAACTCCTCTCCTTTAAAGAAATGGCTGACTGCCAACACCATTCCTGTGATAGCCACGACTGCCCCACAAAGGAGTGCAGCTATCTTAATTCCTTTTGATTTCTGCATGATAATCCCCCTGTCCTATTGTTTGCGGAAGTCATAGTCTCCATCAGTCGGCACGTAAATTGTCATTCCACCGCGGTATACGGTATCATCCCCTACGACCTTCCATTTGCCTTTGCCGAGTTTGTAAGCAGTTCCCTTTTTCAGTGTATATACTCCAGTCTTCTTAATTCCATCACGCACCCAGGTCTCATACACCGATACCTCACAGGAAACCTTATTTCCTGCCAGGTCTGTGGCTGTAATCTTATGTAACCCATTATCCGGCTCAATCGCATACGTGCCATTTTGCAGCTGTACATTTTTGCCATCTATAGTTACCGTATCAAGGTATGTGTCTCTCACGGTAAATGTGGTCTTCCCATAATATTTATTACCATCTGTTACACCGGAAATAACCGGAACCGTGGTATCAATTATGAGTCCCTGTGAATTTGCATACGTTGTGTTGCCCGCACGGTCACTGGCTTTGACATATAATACATATCTGCCTTCTGCTCTCACATCCACGGTGTCTGAATTATCTTTCCATTTTCCAGCAACTGCAGCCTCAATCTCCTGTGCTGTATAATTTCCTTTCCCTGAGAAAAGGTCCCTGTCAGCAAGATAATATTTGATTCCGCTCGTATCTACGTCATTCTCTGCATCGGTCACTTTCACTTTAAACTGCTTTGCCTGATTAAATATCATGTTGAAAGATACCTTTCCTGCAGAGGAAGACCATTTCTGGGCATTCCCATCCAAAGAAATCTCAATCTTCGGCGGCTGCGTAGGCTTAACATCTGAGGATTCTTTTTGGAAGCTTACTTCTACCGTGACGCCATACTCCGGCATCACAAAACAGCCGTTCCCATCGCCGCCCATCGGTACAGTTACCGATTCGCCAGAATTTCCGTCTGTCCTGCGGTATGTGATAATCTTCGTCTTATAACCTGCTGCCGGGTAAGTCTCTACCGTAACTGTCTGTCCCGGGGAAGCTTCACCAATTTCCTTGCCATTAATTTTGGGCGCAAAAGAACCATTTGTCTCCGCTCCTTTCGCAACCGCATACACTTTTGTTTCGTCTCCTCCCGGCTCATTTCCTCCTGGCTCGTTGCCTCCCGGCTCATTTCCTCCCGCCTCATTATCCTTAATAGTAACGGAATTTGTCAGGAATGAAATCTGGCTGCCATTCTTTAGATAGCTGATTTTACAGCAATAAGTTCCAGCAGCCCCACTATAAGTCTTAGTGCCTACCTCGCCGTCTTCTCCCTCATAACGGCTAACCGTAACAGATACCTGTAGGCTGTTGTTGATATTATTCTGCATGTGCAGGCTGCATTCGCCGCCCGCCTTTGAAGTCACATAAAATGTTTCATTGTTGTGGTCATACGTCTCAAGGTATGCCGCACCGGTAGATTCTTTCAGATATCCACTGAGATAATGCTGCGGGTTCGTGCCGCCGCTTATATTTTTTACTGTTACCACATCGCCTCTCTGCAAGGTGAGCCGCAACTCCATATATGGCTGTTCATTCCCAGCTATCCATTTTCCGGTTTCACTGTTATAGGAGGCATTCACGCTGGCAGACACTTTTACCTGCTCAGATTCATCATGGTAATTTCCGTTATCTACTGCCTTGCGCTCACGAAGCCACTGGTAATAAAAATCGCCTCTGTCCTGCGCAGCCCCATCACCGATTACCACCGTAGGATTCTCCGCTGTTATGGGCAGTGCGGAATATTCCGGTACCCAGTTGGGCACAAGCACAACATTCTCAGGGGCAAAGTATCCTGTAATATACGTAGGCCATTCACCTTCATTGTCACTTATCCATCTGCTGCAGACCGTATAATTGGCTTCATCCACTCTCCACAGCCGATATCCATCCTTTTGGTAACCGTCTGGACAATTCTCATTTACGCTCTCCGCATACGTTCCCGTATCATCGGACACATACATGTCTGACGTCACTTTGGCAGAACCAGTATACAGCTTTAGATTTGCATATTCACCGTCCGCATTGACCGCTGCCGGCAAAACAGCAAAGCCGAGTACAAATGCCAAACAAAGAGAAATCCATGCTTTCCATTTCTTTTTCATTTTTCCTCATACCTCCTTTTTAATGCCTCAGACAGCCAGCCTACTATCTGGCTGTCTATCTTTCCTTCCTCTGCCATGCTTCTCAGCATACTCATGGACTTATCATCCGGAATTGCAGTTTTATAAGGGCGGATGGCTGTCAGGGCATCATAGATATCTGCCACAGTCAGAATCCGTGTCTCTAAATCCAGGTCCTCCGCCGTCAATTGCTTTGGATAGCCGGTTCCATTCAGAAATTCATGATGGGATGCCGCCCATTGGGGCACAATTGCAAAATTCTTATTAAACCGAACCTTGCTGAGAATCTTCTCCGTCACCACCACATGGTTCTTCATTATCTCTCGTTCTTCCAATGTAAGTGTCCCCTGACGGATGCTCAGGCAGCTTTTTTCCTTATCTGTTATATATTTCGTCACTTCTCCATTTTCTTTTATATGTTTTTTCATAGAAAGCCTGCAAACTCGCTCATAATTTTCCTTATCCAGAAATCCTACGGTATCAATCTTATGTATGAATTCAAGTTCAGACTTTAAATCTGCAATCTGACGTTCGTATTCTTCCTCCGTTATCCTGCCCCGAAGCATATCAACTTCATAAAGCGATTCCAATAGCTTAAAACGCTCTTCTACCTTACTAAGTTCATCACCAAGGCGGGTTGCCTTATCCATAACGCCCAAAGGAACCACTATCTTGCCGATATCATGAAGCAATGCGGCAAGCAGGAGTTTTTCTTTCCTTTCCTGGTCAAAGAATTCGTCGCATAACCCTTTCCTATGCAGTTCAGTAATATAATCTGCCAAAATCTGCGAATATTTCGCAACATTGCGCGTATGGGAGGCGTTGTAAGGCGAACGTTCATCCAGCACAGTCGTAAGCGCTTCCACAAAAGAATAAAGCTGCGCTTTCAATTCTTCCATATAGGTAAGATTCGTCAGTTCAATTGCCGCCATAGAACCCAGCGAGCGGATAATGATATGGTACTGCCTGTCAAAGGGAATTACATTCCCTTCCTCATCCATAGCATTAATCAGTTGGAGTACGCCAATCAACTCATTCTCATTATTCTCCAGCGGAATCACAAGCTGTGATTTCGTATGGTACCCAGTCAGCGCATCGTACTTCTTCGGACCAGAGAAATCAAACCGGTCACTGTCATATACATCCGGTATGTTGACAATCTCTCTGTGAATTGCCGTATAAGCACAGACATTTCCCTCTTTCATGGCAACCGGGGGCATATCGGTGATGGCTTCCCCATCCACGCCCCTGCTGACTCCCATAGAAAGCGTTTTCATTATCTTAAATGTCAGCTGGTCATTTTCATACAGATACAATGTGCTCGCATCGCAATTTGTAATCTCCATCCCGCTTTCCAGAATGGAGGCCAGGATTTCATTCCTGTCCCTGCCGGTAGACAGATTGATGCCAATATTCAATATTTTTTTGAAATCTTCATATTCTAATCGCATCTAATCTCTCCTTATCTATCCCCTGTAAAACGGATACATTTCATGCTGCCTCATATACTCCAGTGACTTCTGCTGACCATCGCAGCTGCTTACTTCTACCAGCACACTTGCCCTTATCTGGTATTCTTTCATCAGCCTGTCATACTCCTGCCAGTCAATCTTCCCTTCTCCTATGGGCTGATGCAAGTCATTGCGAAGGTCGTTGTCATTGAGATGCATATGCAGGATATATGGAGCCAGCGTCTTTACCCACTCCTGCTGCGGACAGCCTGTAAGCGCTGCATGGGCATAATCCAGACAGACGCCAAAATTCCCCGTTCCTCTCATAGCCTCCGCCAATTCTGCCATCACATCAGGAGCCTCATCAAACATATTCTCCATATAAATCTGCTGTCCGGGATAGGCCTCTGCAAGTTCCGTGAAAAACTGCAGATTCGTTTGCTGCCAAAGTTTTAAGTATCCCTCTGTACGAAATCCGGCAAGCCTTCCGGTGTGGAACACCACACCTTTCAAGCCCATCCGTTTTGCAATCTCCATCGACTGGCGCACCCTCAGAATAGATGCATCCCGAATCAACGGGTCACTGCTGTGGATTGTCACATCAAAAAATGCTCCATGCATGGTATCTTCGGAAAAGTCACTGCGGTATTTGGCATAAAATTCAATAATTTCTTCCTGTTTCCTTGGGTCATCTAAAACTTCCGGCAAATAAAAATCATTATATTCAAAAGCACATCCATACTCTCCAACAAGACGGACAGACCTTTCTATCTCCGTCCTGTCCGGAATAATATATCCTCTGCTCATTTACTTTTTCACCTCGTCTAACTGATATACAAATACCCCCTTGCTCTTCCCCTTCAAAGGAATCTCGCCAATCGGCGTTACGCTTACCCGGTCTTTCACCGCCTCATACACTTCTTCGCTAATCAATATCTGCCCCCTCCCGGCATTGCTCTCCAAACGCGCCGCCGTATTGACGGTATCTCCGATTGCTGTGTAATCCATACGGAACTCACAGCCAATATTTCCCACGACTGCGTTTCCGCAATTCACGCCGATTCCAAAAGCAACACTCTTGCCAAAGCGTTTTTCAAATTTATCGGCAAGTTCGTCCGCACCCGCCCTCATATCCCATGCCGTACAGACGGCACGGAAAATATAATCATCCAGTTCAAAAGGCGCGTTAAACACCGCCATTGTGGCATCTCCCACAAACTTATCAAGCGTCCCTCCATTGTCAAATATGGACTTTGTGGTCAAACTTAAATATTCATTTAAGATTTCCACTACTTCTTCCGGCTGCATACTCTCCGACATGGTCGTGAAGCCGCGGATATCCACAAACAACACAGCGATATGGCGGTTTTCCCCGCCCAGCACCAGTTCAAAATCCCTGTCTTTGCTAATCTTATCTACAACCTGTGGCGCTACATATTGCTTAAATACATTTACCACACGCCGTCTGCGCATAATTTCTGTAAGGTAACCCTGGATTACCCGCGCCAGGAAAATCAGCGCAAGTACAATCGGAAGCAGGATAACGGGAACGATACTGCCCTGTTGGTACATGATTCTGGCAAATACGACATTCAGTACTGCTGCCAGAACAAACAGGATACCAGTCAGCAGTATCTTTGCTTTGCGCGCTGCCAGAAAGAACAGTCCGCACAAAATACCTGCTGCAACTGCATAGAGAATGGGGGAAAAAGGCGTCTGTGTCTTCCCCTCTAAAAGCGCTTCAATAATATTGGCATGGATTTCCACCCCATACATCTGGCTGTTATGCGAAATCGCAGGGGTGTAAGAATCCTGCATCCCCACGGCATAAGCGCCTACCAGTACAGCCGCCCCCTGAAAAATTCCGACATCAATGCTGCCAGAAAGCACATCAGCCATAGAAACTACATTGTATCCCCCCGGTTTTCCGGAATATGTAAAATAAAAACGGTTGCTTCTGCCATAAGTAGCCGGGAATACGGCTTCCTTTCCCTGGCTTTCCTGAAACATTTCATAAACCCGGGAAGAGAGGCTGTATGCCCGCTCTCCCTCATAATCAATATACGCCATTGCCTGACGCACATACCCATCCATGTCCACGGTCGTATTGGCATACCCGGTAATTGCGCTGTCACGAAGGCTCTCATACGGTTCAATCACATAATCCACATGATATGGGTTGTAAGTGACTTTCCCATTCTCATCTGTTTCCGGCATTTCCTTGAAAGAAAAACTCTGCGCTACCACAACATTGCCTGCCAGCTTACAAGCATCCGCAAAATGTTTATCCGCTTTCTCATCTGCCTGCTCACTGTAGATGACATCGAATCCGATGACAGCCGGTTTCTTTGTTGCATCTACATTTAACATTTCTACCAATCGCGCAGGAATATCTCTGCTCCAGGTATTGACCGGACCATACTGCTCCAAAGTCTTGTCATCAATGCCAATGATATATATTTTCTTATTCGTCACCGATTCCCGCTGGTTCAGCCTGTCTGATATGCCGATGTCCCACAGCCCGGCTGCGCCAAAATAGTGGAACACCACAGACACCAAAACAATCGCTATCGTAACGATTGCTGTCTTTGCCCTGCCTAAACTTTTCATTCTACCTCTCTCCACTCTGTATCATAAGTACAACGGATATTACTATAAGATACTTAGTTTATGATGTACTAGCGCCTACACGACTTTAAACATCAATTCTTTGTTGTTCATCGTGACTTCCACTTCATCCCCGCGCTTCACCCTGCCGGCAAGGACTTCCTCTGCAAGCCCATCTTCCAGTTCATTCTGAATCTTCCTGCGCAATGGGCGCGCGCCGTATTTGGGTTCATAAGCCGTCTCTACAATATGGCTCTTCACGCTCCCATTGATATGCAGCGTAATACCCATCTGTTCCTGGCAGCGGGTAACCAGGCTCTTTGTCAGCAGCGTCACGATTTTCTTCATGTCCTCTTTTGTCAGCGCATGGAAGACAATGGTCTCATCAATCCGGTTGAGGAACTCCGGTTTGAAAATTCTGCGCACCTCCTCCATAACGCCGCTTTTCATCCGCTCATAATCCTGCTTTGCATCTTCCACCGAGGCAAATCCAAGTGCTTTGGGCTCGATAATCGATTGTGCCCCCGCATTGGAGGTCATAATGATAATCGTATTCTTAAAGTCTACTTTCCTGCCCTGGGCATCGGTAATATGTCCATCGTCCAATACCTGCAGCAAAATATTAAACACATCCGGATGCGCTTTCTCAATCTCATCAAATAAGATTACGGAATACGGATTGCGCCTTACTTTCTCGCTTAATTGTCCGCCCTCGTCATAGCCAACATAGCCCGGCGGAGAGCCAATCATCTTTGAAACGCTGTGCTTTTCCATATACTCCGACATATCCACACGTATCATGGATTCCTCACTGCCAAACACCGCTTCCGCCAACGCCTTGGAAATCTCGGTTTTGCCGACACCGGTAGGTCCCAGGAACAAGAAGGAACCGATGGGACGGTTGGGGTCTTTCAGCCCTACCCTTCCACGGCGCACCGCTTTTGCCACGGCGCTGACTGCTTCCTCCTGACCAATCACACGTCTATGCAATACACTCTCTAATTTACGGAGTTTTACCGTTTCCTCCTCAGCAAGCTTCTTAACCGGAATTTTGGTCCACTGGGCAATCACTTCCGCAATCTCATTCTCGCCCACTTCCGCTTTCTTCTGCTTTAAGGCTTTCCTCACCTTCTTCTGCATCTTTGCAGATTCCTGCTGTAAATCCTCTTTTTCCTTACGCAGTTTCGATGCCAGCTCCAAATCCATCTCCCGGATGGCGTCTTCGAGCTCCTCCCCGACACGGTTGATTTCTGCCGCGATATCCTGCAGCTGCGTGGATGATTTCACGCCTTGCAGCCGCACCCGGGCTGCTGCCTCATCCATTAAATCAATCGCCTTATCCGGCAGAAAACGGTCTGAGATATAACGCTGTGAAAGCCTTGCTGCTGCTTCTAAACTCTCATCGGTTATCACAACCTGATGATGTTTCTCATAAAACCTGCGCAGCCCTTTTAATATCTCAATCGTATCCTCCACGGACGGTTCTTCCACCATCACTGGCTGGAACCGCCGCTCCAAGGCTGCATCCCGCTCTATATATTTCCGGTATTCTTCCACTGTGGTGGCGCCAATCATCTGCAGTTCTCCCCTGGCAAGATAAGGCTTTAAGATATTGGAAGCATCCATGGCTCCCTCTGCCCCTCCTGCCCCGATGATGGTATGGAGTTCGTCCATAAACAGCAGGATATTTCCAGCCCCTGTCACCTCGCGGATGACTTTCTTGATGCGCTCCTCAAACTCTCCCCTGTATTTAGAACCGGCAATCATACTGGATAAATCCAGGGTAATTACGCGTTTGTCCGCCACAGAATCCGGCACAAGCCCCAGAGAAATCTGTTGCGCAAGTCCTTCTGCGATGGCAGTTTTCCCTACACCGGGCTCTCCAATCAGGCAGGGATTGTTCTTGCCGCGGCGGCTTAAAATCTGAATCACGCGGCGTATCTCTTCTTTCCTGCCAATAACCGGATCCAGCTTCCCTTCCAAAGCCAGGCGCGTCAAATCCCTGGAATACTGGTCTAATACGGGCGTAGCATTGAGATTTTTCTTCCTGACTTTCGCCGATTTCAGTTCCTCTTTAGAAAAACTTCCCTCCTGCCCCATTGCCACCAAAAGTTCAATGTAGAGTTTCTGCAAATTGATGCCCATCGTATTCAAAAGCCGCACAGAAGCAGATTCGTTTTCTTTTAAAAGCGCCAACAGTAAATGCTCCGTGCCAATCTTTTCACTGCCAAAACGAGCCGCCTCTTTCTCAGCGGTATCAAGCACACGCTGACTCCTCGGTGAATAACCATCCATATCCAGCAATGATGTTCCCCCGCCTGGCGCAATCAATTCCTCAATCAGTTCCAGAAGTTTCCCTTCCTCTACCTGGTTTTCTGTCAGCACCTGCGCTGCCACGCCGCTCTGTTCCTGAATCAGCCCTGCCAGGATATGCTCTGTTCCTATATAATTGTGCTGAAGCTTCTTGGACAATTTTCCTGCCAGCTCCAATGCTTTTTTTGCCTGTCTTGTATATTGTCTATGCACTCTATAAATCCTCCAGATCTATTACCTCAAAATCTTCGTCCGGCTCTATAACTGGCTCCGGCTTTCTCTCCGCTTTGGGCTCTGCCTTTCTCTCTGCCTTCGGCTCTGCTTTCCTCTCCGACCGCTGTTCCTGTCTGCGGTCTTTTTTCTCCTGTTTTCTATCTGCTTTTGCCTCATGCCTGGTCTGGGAGTTTTGCTGCTCCTCCATGCCAATCGCCGGTATCACTTTCGTCTGCTGTTTGAGGATGGCTTTCGGTACGGTATCATCCTCCCACAAATCATCCTCTCTGTCGCCCATTGTTCTGCCATGCCCACTTTCTCCACGGCGTGACTTCCTGACGCTCTTAACCTGCGCTCTGACTTTTTCCGTCAGTTCATCATAATCAAGCTCATCTTCCAGTTCATCCTCATCCGTTTTCCTGCCGCGCAGCAGCAGATTCACTATCACTACAACCAATACGGCGATGATAAATACCAGTACCGCTGTTGTCTTTCTGGAAGTATCCTTCTGCGCATTATATTGCGTCTCCATGTCCGTATATGCTTTCTGCAGACTCTGCATCTCAGCGCTGGGCTCACCATCGCTATCTGAAGGCTGCGAATCAGGCGCAGATGGTTCTGACGCTGCCTGTACCGGCGTATACCGCTGGAATGTCGCTTCCAGGGCATCATATTGATACCATCCCTTATTCCCATAACTGCTGACGCCATAAACGAGGGAAAATTCCTGGCTATCCGAAGCCCCATCTTCCCCTCCTTGTGCAATGTCTGATGTCTGTGAACCCTGTGCCTTAACAAACACTGGCACATCCGCAAGTTCTCCCAGCGTCTGCACAGTCTGCGTATATTCCTGCGAAAGCCCGCCTTCTGCCGGGGGATCGAGGATAATCATATATTTTTCCCCATCAAGGGAAATCTTGCGAAAAGGACAGAAGCTGTTACTTGCCTCCTCATATACGGCAAGCGTATTTTTCACCTCAGTACTGGGCGTTGTCAGATACACCAACGTCAATTCCCCTTTTTCAAAAGAGAGGCCTTCCACCTGCTGTCCCTGACAGGTGACTGTCGTCTTGGTAAAATCCGCTGGAACGACATCTGCTGGAATTGTCGGCGCCAGATTAAAGGGATGCCCATTTATGGTAATTCCCTGCGGATTTCCCTCCTCTGGCTGCTGTCCCTCTGCCTCCCCTGTCTGCGGTTCATCTGCTGCCGGTTCCTGGGCAGCTGTCTCTCCGCCCTCCTGCCGCGTCACCACAATCTTATATGTGGCAGTTGTTCCATTCTGTGCCTTGACCACGATACTGACCAGATTCTCCCCATCCTGCAGATCCGTGTTGCCAGACACCGATTCTATAGTTGCCGTCTCGTTAGAGGTCTTGGCGCTGACCTCTACGCTGGTGACATCTTTCCCCACAGTTGCAGTATAATCAACAACATTATACTGAAATTCCGGAGATAAGGTTCCCGGTGAAATACTTAAGGAGGATAAACTATTATCCCCGGACTGTACCGTAGCAAACACCTGGGAGCTATCTATATTTATCGGCATAAATTGGAAAATACCTATCAATAACAGCCATGATAACAGTATGCCCATAATCTGCTTTATTCTTCTCATATGTATCACCTTTCTTTTTTTCCGATTCTTACCATTACTATTATAATTTTCCAACTCCCTGATTGTCAAGTCTCATTGCCTTTACGCAAACTGAACTGACTGGCGCTTTAATTACCTGCCAGTCAGGACTTCAAAATATCTGCCAATTTCCCTCCATGCCTTCTTGGATTCCGGCATCATCTTCATGCCCATCTGAAACACATGGAACATTCCCTCGTAAATACTCAGGCGCACTTTCGCACCCTGCCGCTTTGCCTTATAGGCAACGCCGATGGAATCGCTGAGCAGCATCTCTATCCCTCCCGCCTGGATAAGCATGGGCGGAAAACCCCAATATTCTCCAAACAGTGGCGAAATATAGGGGTCTTTCATATCATGCTGCCCCGCATAGTCCCGGTTATAGATAAGGCTGTCAGTCGTATTCCCAAACAGCGGGTCAAGCTCATAATTATCAAAATAAGAAGGCCCGCTCGCAGTAAGGTCCGTCCAGGGCGACATCAGAACCAGCCCGCCGGGCAGTCTGCGGTTATGGTCTTTCAGATACATGCAGAGCGCAAGGGCAAGCCCGCCTCCTGCCGAATCACCCGCCAAGATAATCTGCTTGCTGCGCCATCCTGCATCTTTCAGCCATTCATAAGCCTCCACAGCATCTTCCAAAGCTGCCGGATATGGGTTCTCAGGAGCCACCCGGTAATCTATGGTCAGCACATCCATCCCCTTGCTGACCTCACAGTACAGCCCCGCAAAAGAACGGTAAGCGTTGCGCATAGCGCCGATATAACCGCCGCCATGAAGCTGCAGGATGATATAATCCGTCCTGGGATCCTCTCTCCTGCAGAGATACTCCATCTGAAACCTTGGCATGATGATTTCCGTCATTTGGAAACATTCTGGACATCTCCACTTAGGCTCCACCAGTTTCTTGCGCAGCTCCCCTGTCTTAATCTTCCTGCCAATCAGGTTATCGTTGGTCACATGGGCAATCATGTCCCGGATAACCCTTCCCTGTATGCTGACTTCCTGCATGGCGTTCTCCTTTCGTATTCCCTATCCTATACGTGAAATCTTCTCTTTAATTCCGTCTTAGCCCTGCGCTCCCCGAAAATCAATGTGCCCAGAAGCATACATAACGAAACTGCAAGCGCTGCCAATGTCAGAATTGGGCTTTTAATCACCTGAAGCCTCCATAAGAGCACACAGCCGCAGGATAAAAGCACTGTAAGTATCTGCATCAAAAGATAACTCTGCCAGTTGGAGAGGTTTACAACCATCAGAATCCCAATCGTGGCATTGAGCAATAAGATTGCACTGGGCAGCACATAGTTGACGGACCATCCCTGATAGCCGACAATCATGTCTGTAGCAACAACCAAGAGTACTGCACCTACCAATTGTACCAAAATCACAGTCTTATACCCATTATTCTTCTGCAGGGAATATTTTAAGGTAATAAAAAAATACAAGATACTGATGCCGCTGATGGCAGACCACCATATCCCGTGGTAAGTCAGATAATTGATGACGATTAAAGCCGCCTCAATAACGATTGCCAAAAAACTGTACAGGCGCACTACAAACGTCAATTTCCTGGAGACTGCTTTTACATCAGGGTAGCCA
Organism: uncultured Lachnospiraceae bacterium; assembly: GCA_947565305.1. GTDB lineage: Bacteria > Bacillota > Clostridia > Lachnospirales > Lachnospiraceae > Petralouisia. The sequence goes on from CANOFO010000013.1 coordinate 19,383, forward strand.
TTATGCCATTCTTCTTCTCCCACCACTTCCAGCACACTGCTGCAAAGCGGGCAAATGCTGGTATTATCCAAAATTTCCACGTGACATTTCTTACACTCTCTCATTCGCCATACACTCCGTTCCATTCACTTTCCCTTAGTCACTGTACACTCTGTCTGTCTCAGTTCCCCTTAGTCACTGTACACTCTGTCCGTCTCAGTTTCCCTTAGTCACTGTACACTCTTTCCATCTCAGTTTCCCTTAGTCACTGTACACTCTGTTCGTCTCAATTTTCACTGGAATGCCGTCTTCTGCAAGCCGTCGGAAAAATCCCCGCTGTACTGACACATCCGCAAGATTGCTGCTGATGGTAAAAACCAGCGTATCTCTATAAGAACAGATGGTTCCCTTAATATTCTGCCCTTCAGACATGGAAAGCATGGCGCTGAAATCTTTGATATATTCCTGATATTCTTCCTTCACCTGGATATTTCCAATATTGGTAACCGTTGTCGTATTCGCCCGGGCGCTATTGTGATATACATAGCGGATGGCTATATTTTTGATAAACAGCGGCACCGCGCGCAGGATAAAATTTTTCTCATTTGATACATTATAGGCAAACAGATTTTCCAGATGCTCCCGATTAATCTGGCTGCGCAGGCTTTCCGCTACAATCCTGGTGACCTCGGCAAACGTATAACTCTCCTTCTGAGGGTGAAAAACCGCGGAGACAATCACAAAAAAATTCTTCATGGTAATGGAATTGAAATACGGCCGCAGATTTACCGGCACACAGGAACTAAGGGGACGTTTTGACGGCGAGCCATGAAGGCATTCCTGATAAATGCTCCACAAAAAAGCTGCCGCCAGATATTCATTGATGGAAACACCATAAGGCTTACATGCTTTTTTCAAATCCATGACAGACATATATCCATGCATGACCCCAAGTTCCAGCGGACGCAGTTTTTCTCCTTTGACCTGGAAAGCACGCGCCGTCTTATAGCCTTTCTTGTGGCTCTTCTTATAATTTTTCAGATAACTGTCCTCACGGTTCAGGGAGGTGTCGCTGCAAAGCCCATCCCCCAGTTTTTCTTGAAGTTCAGGATGCGAAAGACGCAGGTACTGATAGGTGAGTTCCCGCAAAAAAGTAATGCCTCCCATGCCATCCGTCAGCACATGGAAGACCTCTAAATTGATGCGGTTTTGATAATAATTTACCCGAAACAGGTAATTCCTGTTCCGGTTAGGGGAAATAAACTGGCAGGGATAACGGTATTCTTGTTTTACCACAGGGGCCGGCTTCTGGTTTGTCTCAAAATAATACCAGAATACGCCATAGCGCATGCGTACGCAAAATACGTCAAACCACGGCAATACGCGCTCTAACGCTTCCTGCAGCAATTCTTTCCTAATCTCTTCCTGCAAGGTCACAGAAATCCGGTAGACATTGGTCATGCTCTCTCCGGCAATCACCGGAAAGACATTGGCCGTATTATCCAGTTTATCCCATTTGATTTCTTTCTTGTGATTCTTCTCTGTCATTTAAATACCTCATAAATAGAACATCCTTTATCCACCATACATACAATCCATCCCTCCAGGCAGGAGGGCGGCAGCGGAATCAGCGGAAACATATGGCGCAGTATGATATTGCGCTCCCTTTTGCTGAGCTTAAAATCTGTTTCCGCATTCCGCAGAGCCGTAAAGGGGTGACGGAACCCATGAAGGTTATGGCTTCTGTCCTTCTCATGCCAGTCGTACAGAAAATAATCATGCAATAACGCCCCCCGAACCAATTCCTGCCTGTTTCTGTCCAAATGCAGCCGTTCTGCAAGGCTCAAACTATAATATGCCACACGGATGCTGTGTTCATACACTGAGGTACTTCCATGCTGTATGAAGTTGCGGGAACGCTGCAGCCTTCCATTCTGTGACAGGTTCCGCACATGTCTGGCAATAAAGCGTTTTCTGTCTGCCGTACTCATCCGTGGGTCCCTCCTTCTGCATCTTTGTAACCGATAAGAGACCTCAGGACTCTCCCCAGCTTCATTTTACTTTAGCGAAGCCGACAAGAGGCATCAGGACTCCTCCCACTTCGTGGGTCCCTCCTCATGCCATATGGTCCCTCCTTAGGTCAGTTTATTTCTTTGGATACTCTAGGAGACCTAAGGCATCCTCCCACTTCGTGGGTCCCTCCTTAGGTCATTGGTCATTATCTACATCTGAGTCACGACAAAAATATCATAGATTGCCCGGATTGCCGTCTCAAACTCACAGCTCTTAACGCCAATGATAATGTTTAACTCACTGGACCCCTGGTCAATCATCTTCACATTGACATTGGCATGGGCGAGGGCGGAGAAAATTCGTCCCGCTGTCCCGCGCGTGGAGCGCATACCGCGTCCCACCACCGCAATCAAGGCAATGTCGCTTTCCAGTTCTATGCTGTCCGGCTTTGCCAGGCGATGGATGGCGGACAATACCTGCTGTTCTTTGCCCTCAAATTCCTCCTGATGCACAAACACGGTCATCGTGTCGATTCCAGAGGGAAGATGTTCAAAGGAGATGCCGTATTTTTCAAAAGCCTCCAGCACCTTGCGCCCAAATCCGACCTCCGAGTTCATCATATCCTTGTCAATATTGACCGCCACAAAGCCCTTTTTGCCGGCAATTCCCGTAATCGTATAGTCCGGCATACGGCAGGTGCTCTCTACAATCAGCGTGCCCTCTTCTTCGGGCGCATTGGTATTGCGGATATTAATAGGGATTCCTGCCTTGCGCACCGGAAATACAGCGTCCTCGTGCAGTACGGTTGCTCCCATGTAGGAAAGCTCCCGAAGTTCCCGGTAAGTTATCACCTTTATTCCCTGGGGATTTTCAATGATGCGCGGGTCCGCAATCAGAAAACCGGAGACATCCGTCCAGTTCTCATAAATGTCCGCCTGTACTGCCTTGGCAACTATGGAACCCGTGATGTCCGACCCTCCTCTGGAAAATGTCTTTACCTTACCATCCTCTCTGGCGCCGTAAAAACCGGGAATCACGGCGCGCTCACAGCTTTGCAGGCGCGCTGCCACAAGTTCGTTGGTCTTTTCTGCATCAAAGTCCCCATTAACATCAAAACGGATAATTTCTGCTGCATCGATAAATTCATAGCCCAGATAATTTGCCATGATGATACCATTCAGGTACTCTCCTCGGGAAGCAGCATAATCCTCCCCCGCCTTGTTCTTGAAATTCTCTGCAATTTCCTCAAATTCTTTATTCAGGGACAGTTTCAGATGCAGCCCATTGATAATTGAGTCGTACCGCTCTCTGATTTTACGCAGGGCAGTTGTGAAGCTCTCTTCTGCCTCTGCCAGCGCATAGCACTGATACAGCATATCTGTTACTTTCGTATCTTTGGCATTGCGTTTCCCCGGCGCGCTGGGGACCACGTATCTGCGGCTCTCCTCCGCACGTATAATTTTCCCCACCTTTGAAAACTGCCCGGCGTTCGCCAGAGAACTGCCGCCAAACTTTACTACTTTTATCATATCCTCCATTACTATAAGGCAGGCTCTGCCTTATATACCATCCTTTCTTCTAATTCAGATGGTATTTTACCACAAAACCTGCCTTATTGGAACTAATTCTTTAGATTTTTTTCATCTTTGCTTTTTTACCCATGCCCCGCGCCTTAAAAATGCTCTGGTAAGATTTCAGCTTACTCTTAGGAACCTTAAACGTTGCTTTCGCATGAGTTCCCTTGAACGCTTTGCTGCCGACGGATGATTTTTTCAGTTTCGTTGTCTTAACGGTAATGGTTTTCAGCTTCTTACAGCCATAGAATGACTGCTTGCCAATCTTTCTCACCTTGGCAGGAATCGTAATCTTCGTCAACGATGTGCATTTGCTGAATGCATTCGCCCCTATCGCCGTTACGTTCTTGCCTATGGAGACCGTTTTCAGCTTCTTACAGCCAGAAAATGCATTCGCTCCGATAGTCGTAACATTATTTCCGATTATGACCTTCGTAACCTTGCTGTTGCCATACAGCGCTTTATCGGCAACAGACGTTACTGTGAATGTCGCGCCGTTCACCGTAATTTCCGCCGGAATCTTTACCGTCTTTGCCGACTTAACAGATGGCTTAACGTATGACACCGTTCCGGTCACCTTCCCATTAGCAGTCCCTACAGCCGTAACCTGATACTCTGCCCCGGAAGCAATATCTTTGACCACGCTTCCGTTCTCTAGCGTCCCGGAGACCGGCAATTTCGCCAAAGTTTCCATTCTGGCCTTGCTGCAGACGGTACAGGTAAACGTCTTAATCCCTGTCTCACTGGCAGTCGGCTGTTTGGTGATTACGCCTTGATTCCACCGATGCCCCAGCGCTGGGATTACCTTGCCCGATTCAAGAACCTCATCGCATCTTGTGCAATATTTCTCTCCAGTATTGCCCGCCTGTTCACAGGAGGCTGGTTTTTCTCCACGGATTTGCTTATCATGCCCCAGCGCAGCTGCTGCCTCTCCCTGAGAAATCTTCTGCCCGCATTCCATACCATAAATTTCTATATTTCCTGCTTCCGTACAAGTCGCCGTGTTGCGCTCAGCAACCTCTTCCCCTTCATGGTTACAATACACCTCTATGCAATCCGCCACTACTACATTGCCGTTGCCCTCACCCTTTTTCCCGGTTACGCGGACTTTTAGCATATGCATGCCTGGCTCTAATTGCCCGGACTCATACAGCAGCACATGATTCTCTTTTTCTGCCTGATAAAGGCTGACTTCCTCTTCCTCCCCATCGTCAACAGAAAACGCCGCATAGCCAAGGTTGGCTGCTTTCTGGGCATAATATTTCACGGATGTGCCGTTAAATTTGAAGGAAAGGACTGCTCCTTGCGTATCCGACCAATGATTGTCATCTTCATAACATCCCACAGACGTCTTTGCTTTCTCATAGGTCCAGCCTTGCGAAAAGTCAAACTCCAGATTCCCATTTCCTGTAACCGCATCATTCACCAAAGCGTATGCTTTGGGAATTGCTTTGCCGCTCTCAAGAAGTTCTTCACATCTCTTACAGTAAGTATCTCCGGTATAACCATCCTCTGTACTGCTTGCTTCCTTATGGTTGCGGATTTCAGGATTATGCCCAAGCGCCGAAATCACATCCCCATCAGAAATCGTTTTCTGGCAGTCATTGCAATAGAGCGCCCCTGCATAACCGTCTTCCGTACACGTTGCCGCCTTGCTTTTTACCTCGGTATGTTCATGCATGCAGACATCGCCGCTGCCGGTCGTTGGCAGTGTCAATGTCATCGTTTCCCCACAGCCTTCGCGCATACAGGTAAATGTCTTAATTCCTGTTTCACTGTCAGTCGGCTGCTTTGTCACCACGCCTTCATCCCATTGGTGTCCCAGCTTGGAAATTTCCTCGCCCTGGCTGGTAACCTCCTCACATCTCGTACAATATGTCTGTCCTGTATAACCTGACTCCGTACAGGTTGCCGCAACATTGCGCGTTTCCTCCGAATGCCCCAGTGCGGGAATCACTTCCCCTTCAACAAGAACTGCTTCACAGACTTCACAGTACGTCTCCCCACTGTTACCTGCCTCTGTACAGGTTGCCGCCTTGGCGCCCCGGACTTTCTCAGTGTGACCCAATGCAGGAATTTCTTGCCCTTGCCTGATGATCTCCTCACATCTCGTACAATACGTCTGCCCCGTATACCCCGCCTCTGTACAGGTTGCCGCCTTATCCTCCTTCGCCCGCTCTTCATGCCCCAACGGCTCTCCATTTTTTACGCCATCGGAAATCTTCTGCCCGCACAGCTTTCCATATGTCTCCCCTGTGCGCGCCGCTTCGGTACAGGTTGCCGGCAAATCACGGCTTTCCTTCTCTTCACCCTTATGGTTGCAGTACACCTCTATCCGGTCTGCCACCACCACAAAATCACTGCCGCCGCCATTTTTACCGGTCACCCGGACCTTCAGCGTATGCGTACCCGGCTGCAAATCCTGCGACTGATAAATCAACACCTGATTTTCTGTTTTCGCCTGATACATGTTTACCTCTTCTTCATCCCCACCGTCAATAGAGAATGCGGCATAACCGAGATTCATTGCTTTTTGACCGAAATACTTCACGGATGTTCCTGTAAACTTAAACTCAAAAGCTGCATCCACAGTTTTTGACCAATGGTTATCTCCCTCATAACAGTCTGCTGAGGAAGCTGCTTTCTCATACGTCCACCCATCGGTAAAATTGAACTGCTGATTTTCAGTTCCCGTTACTGCATTATTTACTACGGCACAGGCTCTTGGAATCACCTCGCCTTTTTCCTTGACCTCATCACACCTCTTACAGCAGGTATCGCCCATGTAACCGTCCTCGTCAGCGCTCGCCTCTTTCGCATTGCGCACTTCCCACTCATGCCCCAGCGCCTCAATTTCTGTTCCGGCGGAAATCATTTTCTGGCAGTCATTGCAGTAGAGCGCTCCGCTATAACCAGCTTCCGTGCAGGTCGCCGCCTGATTCCTCGTCTCTGTGTTCTCATGCATACAGCCTTCTTCTATTTCTACTATCATCGTCTCCTTACAGACGGTACAGGTTAGGGTCTTCTCCCCTTTCTCGGTTGCTGTCGGCGGCTTTGTCACCACCCCGGCATCCCAGGAATGCCCATTTGCCGCAATCACTTCCCCATCAGAAACTTCCTGCCCGCAATACTGGTAATAGGTATCGCCGCTATAGCCATCCTCCGTACAGGTTGCTGCCTTTTCATCTTTCAAGACCGTCCCTTCTCCTTCGTGGCTGCAGCACACCTCCATGCGGTCTGCTACCAGCACGCCGCTGATAAGTTCCACCTTCATAGTATGTAGGCCAGGCGCCAGGGAAACATATTTTCTTGAATCAAACGCCAGTCCCTGGCTTGCTATCCCAGTATTCAGGGAAAGATTATCCACTACCTGATTTCCATCTATGGACACTCTAATATGTCCGCTGCCGCTCTCCGTATAATATTTCGCGTAAGTGCCGTTAAACTTTAACTCCAGAAAATCTCCGGCTGTTTCTGTCCAGTGGACATCTTTCTTATAGGAAGCGTTCTTCTCCTTAGCGGCATACGCATGCGTACAGCCCTGGGGCTGCGCGGGGCCTTCATAATGCCAGGTACCGCCATAATTAACTTGCAATGGCTCTGTCCCCTCGTCCGCATCGTTTACTACCGCATAGGGGTAGGAGCAGGAAACCTCTACCATATCTACAACAACAAGCCCATTTGCCGTGATGGTCAGCACATGTGTCCCAAACTCCAGAAGCCCGGTATCATAGAGCAATACACTCTCCGTCTTAGCAGAAGAATAAAAATTGACATTTTCCGGCTCGCTCCCATCAAGGGAAAAGTCCGCCGTCTTAAAATCGTAATTTGTCCTCGTATAATACTTTAAGTTTGTGCCCACAAAAGTAATGGTGCAGGTAGCGCCGGCAGTGAGGGTATAATGGTCTGTATGGTTGTAGCATCCAGCGCTGCCATTGTTATTTTGGTCTTCCCCGACCCAGCCATTGCTGTATTCTATCTGGCAGTATTCTTTTCCTTCATACTCCGTATCTGCAGTGTTGTAATCATCAAAGTGATACACCTCATCATATGGCTGCTCATTCTGGGCATACACCCGGGTTACGTTTCCGACATAAAGATTCGTGCATACCAAAAACAGACACAACAAAATACTGATTTGTTTTTTCCATTTTTCCTTCATACTCTCTACATCCTCCCTTTGAATCCTAGTTTCTTATTTATTTAAATTTAACTTTCTTCCCAGCGCCCTTCGCTTTAAAAATGCTCTGGTAAGATTTCCGCTTGCTCTTAGGAACCTTAAACGTTGCTTTCGCATGAATTCCCTTGAACGCTTTGCTGCCGACTGATGATTTTTTCAATTTCGTTGTCTTGACAGTTATGGTTTTCAGTTTCTTACAGCCAGAAAATGACTGCTTGCCAATCTTTTTCACCTTGGCAGGAATCGTTATCTTCGTCAGCGATGTGCATTGGCTGAATGCATTCGCCCCTATCGCCGTTACGTTCTTGCCTATGGAGACCGTTTTCAGCTTCTTACATCCGCTGAATGCATTGACTCCTATGGTTGTAACATTATTTCCGATAGTCACCTTCGTTACCTTGCTGTTGCCATGCAGCGCTTTGTCAGCAACGGAAGTCACTGTGAATGCCGCGCCGTTCACCGTAATTACCGCCGGAATCTTTACCGTCTTTGCCGACTTATCAGAAGGCTTAAGATATGATACCGTTCCCGTCACCTTCCCATTGGCGGTCCCTACAGCCGTAACCCGATACTCCGCCTTGGAGGCAGTGTCCTTGACCACGCTTCCTTTTTTAGGTGTCTCAGCGGCTGCCAGCTTCGCCAAAGTCTCTGTCCGTGTTGTCCTGCAGACCGTACAGGTAAATGTCCTGACTCCTGTCGCACTGGCAGTCGGCTGTTTGGTGATGACGCCTTTGTCCCACTGATGCCCGGAGGCAGAAACTGCTTTCCCTTCTGAAATCTTTGCACCACAGTCCAGACAGTAAGTATCTCCGCTATAACCTGGTTTCGTACAGGAAGCTGCCACCTTGTTCCAGATTTCCTTCTGTGTATGGCTGCAATTCTCCTCTCCATTGGAGACTTCAATTTTATCCGCCACCACGCAGCAATCTGATGCCGCCGGATTCTTATCCCCGGTCACCCGCACCTTCAATGTATGAGAGCCAGGCGTTAAGCCATTTACCTCATATACGAGCTGCTGGTCTGCCTTGTTTGCCTGATAGAGGTCAACCAGCTGCTCCTGCCCATTGTCAATGGAAAAAGCGGCAATCCCAATATTTCCTGCCTTGGTGCTGTAATATTTCAGGGATGTACCGGTAAATCCAAAGATCAGATATGCATCCTTGGCGTTTGACCAATAATTATCTCCTTGATAGCAAGCCGCATCTGTGCTGGTAGCCCAAGTGCCGGAATAGCTGAACTGGAATTCCCTATCACCTATTGTATGGTCATTGACCACATTCTGCCCGCCTTTGGCAGACACTTCTATCTTATCTGCATTCAGGTAACAATCTACAGCAGCGGCGTTTTTCTCTCCAGTCACCCGCACTTTCACCACATGCTCTCCATATTCTAAGATTCCCGTATCAAAAAGCAGTGCCGCGGCATCCCGATTTGGGGAGTAACAGTCGACATTGTTTTCCGTTCCGCCATCAAGGGAAAAGGCGGCAATCCCATGATTGTTCGCTTTCGCGCCGTAATATTTCAGGTTCGTTCCCACAAAACGGATGCTGACTGTGTCGCCCGCCTGATTGGAATAATGGTTGTCGCCCTGATACGCTGTCTTCTCACCTGCATATATCCAGCCAGTTCCCTGATAAGCAAATTCAAAGAGACCAGTCCCCCTCCTGCTGTCGTTGACAGCATAAGAGTTCGCAAATCTGGGCGCCACAGCCCCGGTCGTCGACACGGCAGGAACCAAATTATTGGCGGAAAATGGTTCTATTTTGATATCCACAACTGCCGATTCCAATCCCTCCGAAGTAACCGTAAATTGTGCATTGCCCGTCTCATCACGGACAGACTGGACAAGAAAGGCAATCCTGCCATTCTCCAGCTCTGCATTTCGCTCAGAAATCAAAGTCGCTTTTGCGCCGCCTGTCTGCGCCACATTGATTTTATTCGCGGCAAACGGCACATGGTTTCCCTGGGCATCGACAGCGGTAACTGATACGCTGGTCATGTCCGTTCCATCCGCTGTAAGCGTATGGTAATCTGCCTCTGCGACAAGGCGCACTGCCGCGCCAGATGTCTTGCGCACATATTCGCCAGCCTGTCTTCCATCTATATATCCGACCGCTTTTATTTCTCCTTCTTCATATGAAATATTCTTAAATTCATATATGGGATGGGGCAGATTACTATATTTATTAGGCTCTATCTTTTCTTTGGAAACACCATTGACAAATAATTCCACCTCATCGCAATTGCTCATGACATAGACCGTATCTGTATTCGTGCCCTCCGCCGTCCAGCTGTTCACAATATATATAATGGGTTCATCTTCCGGCTCTTTCTGAGACCTATAGAGATAAGCCACCGGTTTTTCGTGACGGAAAATGTCATATAATCCGCTGTAAAAAACATGCCCGGTGTTGGTATAATTTACCTCATTGTCATAGTCGAACATGCTCCAGCCAAAACCGCCCGCCACCTTGTCATTGCGGTAGAAATAATCAAGCGGCTCCGCAAACGAATCAATAAACTTGATAGCTTGCGCATCTTTCGCCCAGGAGTATCCGTCTCCCCACCAGTCATTGGAATGCTCTGTAACCATATAGGGAATGTGGGGTGGATTTTCCGGGTAACGGTAATTGACAGTCAGAAGGTCATTTACCACCATATCATTGTCCTCTGTATCACTGTCCGAAGCTCCTGGCATTCCAAACTCCCAGCGCACCCCATGGGTCACCCGCGTGGGGTCAAGCTCCTTGGAAATATTCTCACATTCCCGGTTAAAGTCAAGATTTCCCTTGGAGGAAGACTCGTTGGGCCTTGCGCTCCAACTGATGATGGAAGGGTGGTTTCTGTCGCGCAGAATCATCTCTTCCAAATTCTTCTTAAAATTATCTTTCCACTCATCGTCTCCCACATGCTGCCATCCAGGCGGCTCCTCGAACACTAAAAGCCCAATCTCATCGCAGCGGTCCAGAAAAGAGGGGTCCTGCGGATAGTGGGAACAGCGCACGGCATTGATGCCATCCGCCTTAATCCGGTCCGCATCCTGCACCTGCAGTTTATTGGGCACGGCCCGCCCGACCCAGGGCCATTGCTCATGACGGTTGATGCCGATAATCTCCAGCTTCTCCCCATTCAGATAGAAACTGCCATCTTCCGGCCCTGTCTTAAACTCCATAAAACGCATACCCATCCTTGTATGGTATGTATCAACCACAGCATTTCCATCCTTTAGTTCTGTAACAACTGTATACAGATATGGGTCATCGACATCCCATAAATGCGGATTGGCAACGGCAGCGGTTGTCAGCTCCACCTTCACCAGCCGCCCTGCTGGAAAGTCTGCCTCCTCAGAAGCCCGCACAACAGCTTTCCCCTCTCCGTCAAGCACTGTAGTCTGAACCGTATAAGTCTTTGTCTGCTTAGAATTATTCAGTACATCCACGCTGTTATGGACCACACCGCTCTCCTTCGTGAGATTCGGAGTGGTGACAAATACCCGCTGCACATGGACCAGGTCTGTAATAGTCATTGTTACATCCCTGACAATGCCGCCGAACAGACAGTAATCCACATTTCCACCTTCCGGAGGAATCTGAGACTGCCGCTGGGAATTCACACGCACCGCAAGTACATTTTCCCTTCCATCCGTATACACCTTGTCTGTGATATCCACGGAAAAGCCGGTATATGCTCCCTTATGATCCCCCACAAGCTCACCGTTCAGATATACATCCGCGTTTGTGGCAACGCCCTCAAAATCCACGGTGATATTCCTTCCGGCATAACGCTCCGGCAAGGTAAAATGCCTGCGGTACCAGGAAACAAAACGGTAAGAAGCAATCTCATTGGGAAAATCATTTCCCTTATGCGTCTCCAACACCGTATTGGCATGAGGAACCGACACCTTATCGAAACCAGAATCATCCAGCCTGACCGCCTCCCCATTCTCATAATCCATGCTGCTGTAGAGCCAATCCGTATTAAAATCCAAAGTCTCCCGCCCCGCTGCATTTACGCCGTTCTGCGCCAGCACCGTAAAGCCATCGCCTATGTAGATCTCTGTGCATAACAGAAATAAACTCAAAATCATGCAGATTTGTCTCTTCCATCTCATATCGCCCATTCCTCCTTTATAATTTTTATTTATTTATTATAAAGTTTACAGTCTCCAGCAGAAATTTTGTTTGCAATTTCGATGAAAAAATCGGCATTTTCGATGATATGTTTTATGAAATATTCCCATAAACAAGGGCATCGCTTTGCCATTAACTCAGACAATCTGCGATGCCCTGCTGCTTAACCTTGATTTATATCTTTGAAACTTTTATTTTGTAACCAGTTCCACTTCTACTGGCAAGGATTTCTCCACTTCTTCCCCGGCAATCAAACGGATTGCTGTAAGGATTGCCGTCTCACCCATCAATTCCGGCTTCTGGGCAACCGTAGCCAGCATTTTCCCTGCTTTGACCTCATTTACCGCATCATCCGTAGCATCAAAGCCAACCACCTTAATGTCTTTTCCAGTGGCAGAAATTGCCTGCAGCGCTCCCAATGCCATCTCATCGTTGTGGGCAAATACGCCTTGGATAGAGCCGTCCGACTGGAGCACATTCTCCATAACCGACATGCCTTCTGCACGGTCGAAGTTTGCACTCTGGCTTGCCACCACATCCAAAGCTTCGTCAGCTGCTTCGTGGAAGCCGGCGCCGCGGTCGATGGTTGCAGATGCGCCGGGAACTCCTTGCAGTTCCGCTACCTTTGCGCCCTCGCCAATCTGTTCAATCAGATATTCCGTAGCCATTTTTGCGCCAGCTACATTATCAGACGCAATCTGGCAGTCCACATCAACGCCATTGACCACACGGTCGACAGAAATCACCTTGATGCCCTGGGAAATTGCATTCTGCACCGCCGGAGCCACCGCATCGGAATCTACCGGGTTTACAATCAGCACGCTCACATTCTTAGAAATCAAATCCTCAATGTCATTCTGCTGCTTCGCACTGTCGTCTCCTGCATCTGCAACTGCCAAACTTACGCCGTTTTCTTCCGCTGCCGCTTTTGCACCTTCCGCGAGTGACACAAAAAACGGATTGTTCAGCGTGGAAACCGAAAGTCCAATGGAACCATTTCCCGTGCTTTCCGCCGCCTCCCCTTCGCCGTCGATAGTAATTGCATTACATCCGGCCAGACCGACCACCATACACAATATCAGCAAAATGCCTGTTATTCTTTTCATCATCTATTTTCTCCTTTCCCTGTCTGTTTTGAATTGCCATGCAGATTATCTCTTACGGTCTGACAATACGGCAATCAGGATTACGATTCCTTTGATTACATCCTGATAATAGGAAGACACGCCGAGAATGTTAAGACCGTTATTCAATACTGCAATAATCAGCACGCCAATCAATGTTCCATAAATCTTTCCTCTGCCGCCGCTCATGCTTGTTCCGCCCAAAGCTACGGCTGCGATTGCGTCAAGCTCGTATCCTGAACCAAGCGTGGGCTGTGCGGAGCCAAGCCTGGACAGCAGTATCAGGCCTGCCAGCGCGGACATGAAACCAGAGATTGCATATACGATAATCTTTGTCTTGTCAATATTGATACCTGCCAGCTTAGCGCACTTCCAGTTACTTCCGGTTGCATAGACCGCACGCCCGAAAGTAGTCTTGTTCAGCAGGAAATAAAATCCGATAAAGATTAAAACCAACAGGATGACCGGAATAGGAATACGGTAGAAATTCCCTCTTCCCACCAGCTTAAGCACAAAACTGTCTCCCAGGTTGGAAATCGGCTTTCCGCCAGTAAATATCATTGTTGCACCGCGGTAAACAGTCATTGTAATCAAAGTTGCGATAAATGCCTGCAGCCTTCCTTTGGTTACCAAAAATCCGCTGACCGCTCCAAGCGCCGTGCCAATCAACAGGGCCAGAAGCATTGCCGCCCCGGCTGGAACTCCAGCTGAAATCATGCCCGCGCAGAGCACCGTGCTCAACGCCAGAACGGAACCGACAGATAAGTCAATGGCATCCGTCAAGATAACGCAGGTCATGCCAAATGCAATCAGCCCATTAATTGACGACTGACGCAGCAGAGATAAAAAGTTGCTTCCCGTCCTGAATTCAGGACTTATGATACTAATTCCGACAACCAGCAGTAACAGCGCGATAAGAGCGCCCAAATCCTGTATATGGTCTGTGATTTTTTTCTTATTTGCTTCCATTAAATCATACCTCCTGTCGCTAATGTCATGATATTTTCCTGGTTTGCTTCTTCTTTGTAAATGATTCCTCGGACCACGCCCTCGCGAACGACCATTACCCGGTCGCTCATGCCGAGCACCTCGGGCAGTTCGGAGGAAACCATGATGATGGCAACCCCTTTCGCTGCCAGGTCATTGATAATCGTGTAAATTTCCTTTTTGGCGCCGATATCCACGCCCCTGGTCGGTTCATCCAGTATGAGGATTTTGGGTTCCGTGTATACCCATTTGGCAAAAACTACCTTCTGTTGGTTGCCGCCGCTTAAGTTATTGCACTCATGGGACGGACCAAAGCAGCGGATATGCAGCTCTTCAATTCCTTTGGTGACCAGGTTCCTTTCTTTCTTACGGTCTAACACATGGTTCCTGGATATGATGGGCAAGTTGGCAAGCGCAATATTTTTCTCAATGCTTTCCTCCAGCATCAGACCTTCCACTTTTCGGTCCTCCGTAATGAAGCCAATGCCATTCTTCATCGCCTGGATGGGGGACTTAATCTGAACTTCTTTGCCGTCAATCTCAATTTTACCGGACTCATAAGGCAGGTTGCCAAAAATAGCCTGCATAATCTCCGTTCTCCCTGCGCCCATAAGCCCTGATACGCCCAGGACTTCCCCCGCTTTCACCTCAAAGGCTACATCCTCGAACACGCCTTTCTTGGTCAGGCCGCTGACTTTGAGAACCGTATCTCCTATCTTACAATTCCGCTGCGGATAACGCTCTCCGATTTCACGCCCTATCATCAGCTTGACGATTTCATTCATATTGGTTTCCGGGATATTCCTGGTTCCTACATATGTACCGTCCCGCAGTACGCTAATCCTGTCACAGAGCTCAAATATCTCCTCCATGCGGTGGGAAATGTACACAATGGAAACCCCGGATTTGCGGAGCGACTGGATGACTTCAAAGAGCACTACCGTCTCGCTCTGCGTCAGGGCAGCCGTAGGCTCATCCATAATGATGACTTTTGCATCCACCATCAGGGCCTTGCAGATTTCAACCATCTGCTGCTGCCCCACCGACAAATTGGACATCACCTCGCCCGGGTTGATATGGACGCCCAGCCGTCCCAGCGCTTCTTCGGCTTTTTGCCGCATAGCTTTCTGGTCGCAGAATCCGAATCTGTTCTTAATCTCTTTGCCCATAAACAGATTCTCTTCCACTGTCAAATCAAATAATACGTTCAGTTCCTGGTGTATAAACACAATTCCTGCTTTTTCCGCTTCCTGAGGATTCTTGTAATTCACTTCCGTGCCATCTACCATGACCGTACCCTTGTCTTTGGTGTAGACGCCCGTCAGAATCTTCATCAGGGTACTTTTTCCGGCTCCGTTCTCTCCCATGAGCGCATGGACTTCCCCATGCCCCAGAACAAAACCGGCATCCTTCAGCACTTGATTCGTTCCGAAAGATTTGTCGATTCCCTTCATCTCAATCTGCATCTTGCTTCCTCCTTTTTATATTTGATAATTTCTCCGGAATCTCCCTGAAATCATTCAGAACAGACAGGCGGACTGCAGGATAATATTTGCATATGGCGTTGTCTCTCCCGTGCGGATTACTGCCTTGCATGTCTTGGTCCGCTCCTTCAGTTCTGCGTGGGATATATATTCAATCCGGCATTCCGTGTCCATTTCCTTTACAAGTGTCAGGATTTCTTCCAGAATATGTGGGTTCTTCTCCCGGATTTCCTCTGCAAGGAAAATCTTTTCAATCTTCATCTCCCCGGCGACTTCTCTCAGCACTTCCATAAAAGAAGGAACTCCCAGTTTAAGCGCCAGGTCAATGCGCTCCGTCTCCTCCGGGATGGGAAGTCCGCAGTCTCCCACTGCCAACGTGTCTGTATGTCCCATATAGGACAATACCCTTGAAATATCTGCATTTAAGATACCATTCCTCTTCACCTTTTTACCCCTCCATTGCTTTCTTTACTTCATCACGGGATGGCATTCCGCCCTGTGCCCCGAATTTTTCTGTGGACAGCCCGGCCGCCGTATTGGCAAACGCCAAAGCTTTCGCAATATGCATCCCTTCCATAACCGCTACTGTAAACGCTCCATTTAAAGTGTCCCCGGCTCCGGTAGTATCTACGACATTTGCTTTTCTCGCCGGCACCAGAATTACTTCTCCGCTCCTAAGACATGTGCTGACTCCTCGGGACCCCTGGGTAATTACCAGTTTTTCAGGATATTTTCTCATCATATCTTCAAAAGAAATATCTTCGCCAAACAGAATGACCGCTTCATGTTCATTCGGCGTCAGATATGTTACTTTGTCCAGAATCTCCTGTTTTACCGGCCGTGCAGGTCCTGGATTCAAGACTACCTTCACCCCATTTTCCGCACACAATTCGGCCACATACTCAACCGTCTCCTGCGGAATCTCATGCTGCAGCAGGACAATTTCACATTCCAGAAGGGAATCCTTCACCTCATTTACATAGTCGATGTTCACATCATCGTTGGCTCCCGCAACTACGACAATCGTATTGTCATTGTCTCCAACTGTAATCATTGCCAGTCCGGTCGGCGTCCCGGCAACCGTCTTGATGCACTTCGTTTCAACGCCTGTTTCCCGCATGTTCTTTATAAGGCTTGCTCCCGCAGCATCATCTCCTACACATCCGAACATCTCAACTTTGGCGCCGAGCTTTGCCATGGCAACGGCCTGATTCGCTCCCTTTCCTCCCGGAATGTACTTCAGATCCCCGCCCTTTACCGTCTCACCTTTGAGGGGAATCCGTTCTGCTTTTACCGTCATATCCATATTGATACTTCCGACAACTCCAATCTTACCCATAGTTCTTTATCTCCTTTATTTTTTATTTGTCTTGTGATTTACATTATAAACATTTATATAAAATTTTCAATACTTTTTTGAAATTTATTTACATTCTATTTGCGATTTGTCTAGTTTTCACATTTTTATAGTTCTGTTTTTATACATTTTTACTACATATAGTTTTTATTTTTCTTATACTTCTGGTTTATTTCTTAATCCATTGCTAAAATATTCTATATAAATTTTTTATAATATTTTACTTTGAGATTCTGAAATTTGTAACTCATAGTACCAAAAGGTTTCCATCATAAAATGATGGAAACACTTTGCACATAAAAGCGCCATGGAAAGCTAGCTTTCCAGACGCTTTTTGTGCAAGATGTCTCTGCTGCCAAAGGCAGCAAGACCTTTTGGTACTAAAATATCGGCTATTGTTCAAAATGAGAAATCACTAAAATATTTTTCCTATTGTTTTTCCTATAATATAAAAAATAGAACCTCTGTATCTTCCTCATACATCAGTCCTATATCATAATATAATTATCACTAATGTTACAACAACATCAGTCTTTTATTTCTTTTACGCTTCCGCGTTCCACAAATTCTGCACAAACCTGAATCTTTACCTTTGCCTCACTGTTTTTGCCTTCCGCAGACAGAAGTTCCCGGACCGCCCTTGCTCCCAGTTCCTGCTTATATACATGAACGGTAGACAGCGGCGGATCTGAGACGATTCCGTAAGCAATATCATCAAAACCAATCACGGAGATGTCTTGCGGAATCTGATAGCCGCACTCCTTTATCGCCTGCATACTGCCAATGGCAATCACATCGTTATCTGCAAAAAATGCCGTCGGCAGCTCTTTCGTCCTGCCAAGGTATTCCTTCATCTTCTGATATGCAGTTTCGATTCTGGTTCCCAGCGTAGCAATGTATTCCGGCAAAACCGGATATCCATGTTGGTTCATTACCTGATAATATCCCTTTTCCCGGGAGCGGAAAGCCTGTATGCGGGATTCTCCACACAAATAGCCGATTCTTGTATGTCCCTTTTGAATTAGATATTCCACGGCCTGCGCTGCAGCCTCCGTATCATTGATCAGAACACTGTCAAATGCATATTCCTCACTGCGCCCATCCAATAAAACAATCCGGTTTTTGGCATTGGCATAGGGTTCGTAATCTTCTTCAAGCATCTCTGTCCCCAAAAGGATTACCGCGCTCTGCATATCCGCCAAAATATCGGCAAGCTGTTCCTGGTAATCCGGGTCACTGATGTCTACATAAGAAAATACCATCTCATACCCCATAAGCTTTGCCTGATGCTCTACCCCTTCAATGACAGCCGGATGAAAGAAGCTTTCATCGATAATCAGCCCATTCCTGCGAAATATCACAAAACGTATTTTTGTAATTTCTTCTTCCGTGCGATAGCCAAGTTTCTGCGCTGCCTTGAGAATCTTTTCGGCGGTTTCTTTATTTACTCCTTTTTTGCGGTTCAGCGCATTTGATACCGTGGACATGGAAAACCCGGTATCTTCACTGATTTTACGGATATTTACCTTCATAACTTTTCTGCCCTCTCATATGTTTACAAATACACCAAACAACCGAACGAAACGTTACGATTCGGTGTTCCGAGAACCATTATATCATATTTCAAAATATTTAGCACAAAAAAATAAAAAATTTTATATAAAAAGAATCCCGCTTGCGAGATTCTTTTCTGTAAATACTTTGCTCTTTCGATAGTTCCTCTCTTACCACCATTTTATCATATCTGTAATCTGTTCCCTCAATTTGATAAATTCCGGGTCCGACACATTTCTGGGATACGGAAGCGGATTATCAATAGAGGCCTTAATTGTCGTAGGCTTGGGCGTCATAACCAGGCAGCGCTGGGACAGATACACGGCTTCTTCTATGTTATGCGTGATAAAAATAACTGTACTCTCCGTCTCCCGCCAGAGGTCGAGAACCGCATCTTCCAGATAATACCTCAGCTTAATATCCATCTGCCCATACGGTTCATCCATGAGCAGCAAATCAGGATACATGGCGAAACTCCTGCCAATCACAATACGCTGCTCAGCGGATACCGAAAGCTGCCCTGGATATGCCTTCCTCTGTTCGGTCATGCCAATCATTTCCAGAATATGGTCCGTCCGCCTCTGAATCTCCTGTTTATCCATTTTCTTGATTTGCAGGTTAAACTTTATATTATCCTCCACGGTCAGCCAGGGAAATGTCGATGGCTCCTGGAATACGCAGCTCATGTTATGTTTGCGCGGGTCAGCTGGCACACCGTCAATCAAAACCCTCCCACTGGTCGGCTCAATCAGCTTCACAAGCAGGTTTAAGAAAGTTGTCTTGCCGCAGCCGGTAGGTCCGACAATGCAGACAAATTCCCCCTTTTTTATGTCAAATGATACGTCATCCAATACCAGCAAATCACCAAATTTTTTCGTAAGATGCTGCGCCGATACTTTCGGTTGCTTGCCCATATTCCTCTCCTTATAACGCTAAATCCATAGTTTCAGTGATTTCATCCCTCAGCCTCATAAACTCCGATGAAGTATTTTTCCTCGGCCTTTTTAAGTCGGGAACGTATTCCTTCATCACCTTGGACGGCTTATTGCTGAGCAGCAAAATGCGGTCTCCCAGATAGATGGCTTCCTCGATATTATTCGTCACAAACACAATGGTTTTCTTCTCCTTGCTGCGGATTTTGAGAATCTCATCCTGCATCTGGTAACGTGTCTGCGCATCCAAAGCCCCAAAAGGCTCGTCCATGAGGATAATATCATTGCCGGAAGTATACGCCCGGGCAATGCCCACACGCTGTTTCATTCCTCCGGAAAGCTGCGCGGGATAAGATTTCTCAAATCCCTTAAGCCCTACCATCTCAATATATTTCATTGCCACGGCGCGGCGCACATCCTTGTCCACGCCCTTTAATTTGAGTGGCAGTTCCACATTTTTAAGGACATTTTTCCAGCCAAACAGTGCATACCTCTGGAATACAAAGCCTACCTGCCCATTGTTTTCGCCGGTGAACTCCACAGTCCCGCTGTCCGCGCTGTCCATATCCGCAATAATATTCAGCAGTACGCTCTTTCCGCACTGCCCAGGTCCTAAAATCACCAAAAACTCATTCTCATACACATCCAGGGATATCTCATCCAGGACTGCAGTCTTTCCACATTTGTCATCAAAACATTTGGAAACGGACTGCAGCCTTATTTTACATCCAGTCTCAGCCATGGGCACAGTTTCCTTTCTATCACAGTCAGAATCAACGAAACGACAGAGCTGCAGAGCGCTACCAGGACAATGCCCACAAAATCGAGGGCGGTATCCGGCGTTGTCTTCATGCTCATGTTAATCAGAAAGCCAATCCCTTCCTTGGCCGCAATCATCTCCGCGGCAACCACGGACATCCATCCTGTGGACAGTCCGGTTTTCATCCCTGCAAAAATCGCCGGTATGCTGTTTGGCAGCGTTATATGCAAAAGCGTCTGCCACTTGTTAGCACCCAGCACTTTGCCGGCATTTAAGTACAAGGGGTCCGTCTCGCTGATTCCAGCATAAGTATTGATTACGATTGCCATGACAATGCCAATGAAAATAATAATGTACTTGGACGTATCCTCAACAACACCAAACCACAGGATGACAATAGGAATCCACGCGAGCGGCGGAACAGGCCGCAAAATAGCAAATACTGGCCAGAACATGCGCCGGAATGTCGGAAAAATCCCGAAGCATACGCCAAGCCCCACGCCCACAATGGAAGCTGCTACAAATGCCACCAAAATCCTGCGTACGCTTGCCAGAACATGCACGTAAATGGGTTTTCCCATAATCGGGTTTTCCACAAGCCGGAAAAAACGTTCCACTGTATCAGCCGGACTGGCAAGATTCTCATTTGCAGCCGCAGCCGCCCACCATCCTGCCAGCACAAGGATGACAGCCAAAACGGACAGCCCATAATAAAGGACCTCTTTTTTTATTTTACTCATTTCAAGTCCCTCCAAGGAAGCGCTTTCTTTTCAAGAATGCTAAGCAAACCTGTCAGAGCCGCTCCTATCAAACCAATTACAGACATGCCCAGGATTACAATATCCGGCCGCACAGCATTCCTTCCCTGCTGTATCATAAAGCCAAGCCCTACCGTGGAAGCAATCATCTCCGCCGCAACAAGCGTTGCCCAGGCGCTTCCGAAAGAAACTTTAATTCCGGTAAAGACCATGGGGAGGGCAGAGGGTATCCCCACCTTAAAAAACAGTTGGGCATTGGTAGCGCCCGCTGTCTTTGCCACGTCAAGCAGCGTCTTGTTGGTTGCCTGTATCCCGGTATACGAATTAATCACGCAGGGCACAAACGCTGCCACAAAGATAATAAACGCTTCTGCTTCAATGCCAATGCCAAGGGCGACAATGACTATAGGAATCCAGGCAAGCGGCGGTATCGGCCGTACAATCTCAAAAATCGGCGTAAAGAAATACTCAGCCGGTTTAAAAAATCCCATCAAAAGCCCTAAAGGCACGCCAATCAGGCAGGATAACAGAAATCCTATCAGCACCAGCTGCAGACTTGTCAATGTGTGGGCGATAATCGTATTGCCGTCAGGCACCACATTCGTCAGTTTATCAATAAAGGTCATAAAAACTGCGGAAGGAGCCACCAGTTTCTTCTCTGAAACAAGACCGATATCCACAATAAGCTCCCAGATACCAAAAAACATCGCTAACCCGGACACATTCAGCAGCATCTTCATCCAGGCGCTTCTTTTCTTCTCATTATACATCGCTTACCCCTGCCTTATTGTGCTTCCAGATTTTTTATCGCTTCAAATAAATAGGAGGAATCCACAAACCCATCATCAATGATTTTCTGCTTGCTTTCTTCTTCAATCACAGCATTATCGACCATAAAATCCGCAATGGAAAGCAGCGTATCCTGCATTTCCGTGCTGCCATCTTTTTCCTCAAATAATGCCTTACGCTCGTCCAACGACCGCATAACCTGCAAATCTACCGTATACTGCGCCAACTCTTCCGGGCAGTCCCCGAACGTATTCTGCCAGTCATACATGGACTCAAAATAATATTGCGCATCATCATAGAAATCATTCTGCACTTTCAATATGCCTTCCAAAAATTTTACTACCAAATCAGGATGGTTCTCACAGAATTCTTCGGATGCAATTAAAACTGTATTTAACTTCTTATCCGTATCCGCACAGGTTGCCACACAGGTATATTCATCCGGCTTATTGTAGAACTCTGACCACTGGGGGTTGAATCCCACAAACAAATCTCCGGTTCCTGCCTTGTACGCGGCCGCCCCGGACACGCCTTCCATATTAATCAGTTCAATGTCATCCTGCGTCAGCCCCATGGTCTCAAGCACTGCCAGCAGCGTATACTGACTGGATGTACCCATCGCACAGACGATGCTTTTGCCTTTCCAGTTCTCTGCCGTGCCATAAATATTTGGATGCCCTTCTACGGAACCCTTTCCCGCACTCACAATATCACTGTCATTCCTTGCATAAATCTGCACGGAACTCTCATCATCCTCCATCCAGGCAATGACCTTGGAATTGTTGGAAATAGCGCCCGAAACAGCTGGCATTCCGCCTACCCCTGCAATATCAATATCGCCCGAAGCAATCGCTTCATTGATTGTCGGGCCATTGTCAAAAAACTCCTCCTCAACAGTCAACCCCAAATCGGTGAATACCCCTGTCTTATTGGCATGATGCATAGGAAGCGGGAATCCTGTGGTCATGGTTGCCATACGGATAGTGTAATCCTCTGCTTTACTTGCGGAATCTGTCCCTCCCTTACTATCCCCGCAGGCACAAAACATCATCGAGACTGCCGCTGCAACTGCCGCCAGTTGAATTATTCGCTTTTTCATTCGGTAAACCTCCTGTATTTACTAGTTTTTTGAGCCATTTTTAAAATCCGTTTATGAGAATATCATAGAAATTTTTACTTTTAATTCTTTTTCGCAATTAAATAGAAATATTTTTTGATACAATAATACAGCAGATAAAACCCAAAAGGAGGCAAATGATAAAATGTTATGCAGTAAGAGCAAAATTAGGATTACGCAAT
>CANOFO010000014.1 GCA_947565305.1 uncultured Lachnospiraceae bacterium
ACATCGACGACGATTGCCGGTGCGCTTCGCAATATTGATTACGATTTGATTATTTAGCACAAACGAAACAGCCTCTGTATTCCAGCAAACAAGTGCAGATTCCTGAACCGGAATTGTATGTTATATATACGGGTGATCGGCAGGAACGTCCAGCCGAAATTTCATTATCCAAGGAATTTTTTGCAGAAAGGAATGTGCTGTTGATGTAAAGGTAAAAATGATTTATGAAGGAACTGTTTCCGAAGAAACTGGAGAAGGTGATATTATCAATCAATATGTAATTTTTACTAAGGTTTGTAATGAACAGGTGAAATTATATGGAAGAACAAAGAAAGCAATATTAGAAACCATTTGTATTTGTAAGGACAGAAATGTACTAAAAGAGTATTTGGAAAGTAGGGAAAAGGAGGTCGTGGACATTATGATGGTATTATATGAAGAAGAAGCGATGCGGACTTATGTGGAAAGCGAACGCTATGATGCACAGAATGATTTAAGGATAGAGATGGCACTTGATATGTTGCGAGATGGCGAGCCTATTGAAAAGATAATTAGATACTGTAAGTTATCCAAAGAGAAAATTTTGGAATTACAACATTCGTAATGCTTAGTGCTATGGATTATATCTTGTCTTGCAATTTTCTTGCATTTTGAATATGTATCATAATAACTTTACTCTTGAACAGATGATCCTTGCAACCGGGAAAAGCATAGAGGAAGTAGATGCTGTCATTAAAGGCAGGGAGCCAATACTGGCATAACCACGGATACAGAAAAGCGGACATTGTTTTCACATTAGAAAACAGTCCACTGTTTTTTCTGTCTTCCAGTCACTCTGCGAGGACGGGCAGTATGGGAATATTACGGAACGCAACTACCAGATGATGAGCAGGAGGTACGAGGAAGAGCTTTCTGTAGCGTTACTAAATACACTTATCGAAGAGATTACCATCGGCGAGCCGGAGGAAGTGAACGGTGAGCGGGTACAGGAAATGAAGATTTATTCCCGCGAGCAATTGGCTCAATCTGGCTTCCGCTTCAATGTCCGTATATATGCTTTCTCTTCTTTCGGCACTTTTAAAGATTCGGTAATCTTCTGTAAAGCTTTATTGTGGGTAAAGTCGTCCAGATGGTTTTCCTTTAAGAAAGGCAGCGTCTGCTCCGGAAATTCCCGGTAACAGATGGAAATTGCCCATGCCTGAGCCATCTGCACATAATAGGATTTTAAATCTACATGGTCTATCGCGTCCAGGACCCGCGCAAGATAATCTTCATTTACATAGTAATCCAGCATCTGCACCAGCACGAAACGGACTTCATATTCCCTGGGGCTGTGCAGGTATTCTGACAGGAAATGCCAGAATTCTTCGGGCTGCGTTTTTGCCAGTTTGAGTGTGGAACAGGCGCTGTCGCAGACAGACCAGTTATCAATTTTGGGAAGGAATGAGCGCAAAAAAGGTTCTTTCTCCAGCAGATTCCCCTTGGCATAGCCAAGAACCATGCCCTGTAGCATGATTTCCTCGTAACTGTCATCGCAGGCTGTCTGCAGGTAGGTCCGCCAGTCTCCTCTGGCAAGCTGTTTTGCCATTTTCCGTAAAACGGGCAGACGTACACCCAGAATATGTTCCACGCCTGGCAGCAGCCTGGCAGTAAACTTCTGGAAATCAGGTTCTCTTTGCAGCGAAAGCTGTTCTTTGATCCATGTATTCATAACGGTTTTATCCTTTCGTCCTAAGTATAATACATACATTGTACAGAATATTTGTTCTGCTGTCAAAGATGGAATTGTTTTCTTCAAGCGGATATGTTAGAATATCCATAATCAGTGTATAAAACAGAAAGAGGTGACACAATGGTTGAATTAGACCAGTTCAAGACGACCTTGAACACATACAAAGAACCGTTAGTGGAAGTGAGGGATTCACTTTAACTTAGCAAATAAAGAACAACGTGTCCAGGAATTAGAGAGGGAGATGGAAGCGCCGGATTTTTGGGATGATACGGAAGTTTCCCAGGCGAAAATGAAGGAACTCAAGAGCCTGAAAGACGATATTGAGACGTATCAGCATCTGGAAGGGCAGTATGAGGATATTGAGACGCTTCTGGAAATGGGCTATGAAGAGAATGACGCTTCGCTCATCCCGGAAATTGAAGAGGCGCTTTCTGAATTTGAACAGACCTTTGACAGTATCCGTATCAAGACGCTTCTGTCTGGTGAGTATGATGGGGAGAACGCTATTATTTCGCTCCATGCGGGAGCCGGGGGCACGGAATCCTGCGACTGGAACGGTATGCTGTACCGGATGTACAAACGTTGGGCAGAAGATAAAGGCTTTGATGTGGAGGTGCTGGATTCTCTTGATGGCGAGGAGGCAGGAATCAAGTCGATAACTTTTGAGGTGCGCGGGGAAAATGCCTACGGCTACCTCAAATCAGAAAAAGGCGTGCACCGCCTGGTGCGGATTTCACCGTTTAATGCAGCCGGCAAGCGGCAGACTTCTTTTGCGTCCTGTGACGTCATGCCGGATATCGAGAAAGACCTCGATATTGAGGTCAAGGATGACGAACTGAGGATTGATACTTACCGTTCCAGCGGAGCTGGCGGACAGCATATCAATAAGACTTCCTCAGCAATCCGTATCACGCACCTTCCCACGGGGATTGTGGTGCAGTGCCAGAATGAGCGTTCCCAGCACATGAACAAGGATAAGGCGATGCAGATGTTAAAAGCCAAACTCTATCTCTTAAAGCAGGAGGAAAATGAGAAAAAAGCGGCGGATATCCGCGGTGAGGTTACGGAGATTGGCTGGGGTAACCAGATTCGTTCCTATGTCATGCAGCCTTATACCATGGTCAAGGATCACCGCACCAATGCCGAGACCGGTAACGTGGACAGCGTGATGGATGGGAATCTTGATTTGTTCATCAATGCATACCTGAAATGGAAGAGCCTTTCGGGCGTGCAATAGTTACGGTTTTGTTATGGAAAACCTAAGGAAATGAGGCTGTCGCACTAATATATTCACTCGTTCAAAAGGTTTTGCCGCGACATCCCCATGTTCCTAAGATAATTGGAGGAAAGTTATGGGAATTATAAAGGCAGTTTTACAGTCCGTTTCCGGCGGGATGGCAGACCAATGGCTGGAAGTGGTCGAGCCGGACGATATGGGGGAACGCACCGTATTTACCAGCGGCATCCAGACCCGCAAAGGGCAGAATAAGAAAGGCACTGACGGCACTGTCAGCAACGGCTCTGTCATACATGTGTATGACAACCAGTTCATGATGTTGGTAGATGGCGGCAGAATTGTAGATTATACGGCGGAACCTGGGTATTTTAAGGTGGATAATTCAGCGCTTCCTTCATTATTTAATGGGGAGTTGAAAGACACCATTCGGGAATCTTTCAGCCGTGTCAAATTTGGCGGGGGAACGCCCGCCAGACAGAAAGTATTTTATATTAATTTACAGGAAATCAAAGGCATTAAATTCGGTACCAGGAATCCTATCAATTATTTTGACAATTTCTACAATGCTGAATTGTTCCTGCGCACCCATGGGACGTATTCGATTAAGATTACAGACCCGATTAAGTTTTACTCAGAAGCTGTTCCCAGAAATGCATCAAAGGTGCAGATTGAGGATATCAATGAGCAGTATATGGCGGAGTTCTTAGAGGCTCTGCAGTCGGCAATTAATCAGATGTCTGCAGACGGCATCCGTATTTCCTATGTGCCTTCCAAGGGACGCGAATTAGGGAAATATATGGCGGATACCTTAGATGAAGATTGGAATCAGATGCGCGGCATGGAAATTCAGGCAGTGGGAATCGCCAGCGTCACTTATGATGAGAAATCTACAGAATTGATTAACATGCGCAATGAGGGAGCCATGCTGAGCGACCCCACTGTCCGGGAAGGTTATATGCAGGGGCATGTAGCGCGTGGGTTGGAAGCCGCAGGTTCCAACTCGTCCGGCGCTATGTCTGGATTTATGGGCATGGGAATGGGTATGAATGCTATGGGTTCTGCTATGGGTGCGGCATCCGCTGCCAATATGCAGCAAATGCAGATGCAGCAAGCAGCCATGCAGCAGAATGCAGGAATGCCAAATAACGCAGCCATGCAGCAGCAAAATATGGCGGCACAGCAGAATGGAGTGCAGGAATGGATTTGTGAATGCGGCGTGAAAAACAGCGGCAAGTTCTGTGCCGAGTGCGGCAAGCCAAGACCGCAGGAGCCGGAATCGTGGACATGTGCCTGCGGTCAGGTGAACAGCGGGAAATTCTGCTCTGAGTGCGGCAAACCAAAGCCCCAAAACAATGGAGCATGGACATGCGCCTGTGGTCAGGTGAACAGCGGCAAGTTCTGTTCCCAGTGCGGGCAGCCAAGACAGTAAAGTGGTATCAAAGGAGACGAGAGATGGCAGTAATCAGTTACAAATGCCCGAATTGCGATGGCGAACTGGTATTCCATCCTGCAACGCAGAAGTACAAGTGCGAATACTGTGCTTCTGCGTTTTCACAGGAGGAACTTGCACAGATGAAGCCGGCGACGGAGGAAGAGGAGAGAGTATCCGAACTGCAGCAGCGCAGACAGGCAGAGGATGTATCATCGAGGGATATGTGGGATGGGAATCAGGAAAATGGAGGCCGGCAAAGCCAGGGTGGGGAAGAAGGCGTTATGTACCGTTGTCCAAGCTGTGGGGCCGAGATTGTGACGGACCAGACTACGGCTGCCACTTTCTGTTATTACTGCCACAATCCGGTGGTGCTTTCTGGCAGGGTTTCCGGGCAATTCCTGCCCCATAAGATTATTCCTTTTTCTATTGACAAGGAGCAGGCGACCAAGAAATTTTTGGAATATGTGCACAGCAAGAAATTTGTTCCGAAGGCATTTTTTAACAAGCAGCAGATAGAGAAAATTTCCGGTGTCTATTTCCCCTATTGGATGGCGGATATGGATATGAGCGGCTCACTGCAGGCGGAAGGGAAAAACATTCGGGT
The DNA here is from genome assembly GCA_947565305.1 of uncultured Lachnospiraceae bacterium. Classification (GTDB taxonomy): domain Bacteria; phylum Bacillota; class Clostridia; order Lachnospirales; family Lachnospiraceae; genus Petralouisia. Next base: position 5,006 of record CANOFO010000014.1, read on the forward strand.
ATGGCGCAGTGGGGAGACTGAATATACGGAGACGAAAATTTACCATGTGCAGCGCGACGGAAACATTCATCTGGAGGACATTACCAAAAATGCGCTCAAGAAAAACAGCCTTAAGCTGGCGGAGGGCGTACTGCCCTATGATGTCAGCAAGGTGCAGGAGTTCCATATGGGGTATCTGTCAGGATTTCTGGCAGAGAAGCGGGATTTGGAACGTACTGATTTACAGGCGGAAGTGTCAGAGGACGCTAGAGAATTTGGCGGGAAGCTTCTTCGGGACACTGTGGGCGGCTACTCACATCTGAGTGTGCGCAGCTGCCAGCTGCGTACGGAGCGGGAAAACTGGGACTATATCATGCTTCCGGTTTGGACGGTTACATATAAGGGCAGAGATGGAAAGATGTATTATTATTCCATGAACGGACAGAATGGCAAAGTATACGGGGAACTGCCGGTTGACGCAGCGAAAGTCTGGATTCTGGGAATTGCCATATTTGCGGCAGTATTTTTGCTGGGGCTGCTGGGAGGATGGATGCTATGAAAATATGGAGGAAATATTTGACTATGGCTTTTTTGCTGTGCATGATGGCTGTTTGCATTTTGCCAGTGCAGGCAGAGGATAACATGCAGTTTACGGACCAGGCTGGTCTGCTGTCGGAAGCGGAGGCAGAACAGATAAATGCACAGCTCGCAGGATTGGAAGAGCGCACAGGATGGGAGTTCATGGCGCTGACTACGGAAGATGCCGGCGGCAAGGACGCGACTTCATATGCAGAAAGCTGGTTTGACGAATATACCGCCAGGGACGATGGCGTTATCTGCGTGATTGATATGGACAACCGTGAGATTGTGGTGCGCGCTTTCGGGGAGGCGATGTATTATATCACCGATAAACGTACCGACAGGATTCTCGATGCAGGCTATGCGGAAATTTCTGAGGAAAAGTATGCCGCCACTTTGCAGGCGATGCTGCAGGAAGTGGAAAATGCCTATCAAAATGAAAATGCGGGCCAGAACCACCTCTATGATGAAGATACTGGAGAAATTATAAAATATCCAGGCAGGAAATCCATCACCTTGTCAGAAATCCTTATTGCTCTGGGGCTGGCGGTTGCTGCCGGAGGAGGGACAATTTTTGGCATTTTTGGCAAATACCGCCTGAAATTTGGCGGTTACCAATATCCGATTGAGCAGAATGGGCGTGTCCATCTGACAGTAAAGGAAGACAGGCTTGTCAGTTCTTTTGTCACAAAACGGCATATCCCAAAGCAGCAGAGCAATAGCGGCGTCAGAAGCAGCAGTGGCAGCCGCAGTACCGTACATACCGGTTCTGGCGGGCGCAGGTCCAGCGGCGGCAGCAGGAAATTTTAAGGATGTTCGGAAAATTCATTTCCAGTAATCGTTCATCCGCCTCAGACATAGGATTTCCGTGCCCGCATGGTAAAAGTACTTGCATTTGTAGGGCAAATATGCTAATATCTTTGCAGTGAACACAAATGTATTTCACAGGCAAACATACTGGAGGCGTCATGGAAGACAAGACGAAATATTTTGTTTTAAAGAAGAAAGCCGTTCCAGAGGTATTACTGAAAGTCGTGGAAGCAAAGAAGCTGATAGAATCTGGGCGCGCTGAATCTGTACAGGAGGCGACCGATTTCGTGGGTATCAGCCGAAGTTCTTTTTATAAGTATAAGGATGATATTTTCCCATTCCACGACAATGCCAAGGGAAAAACCATCACAATGGTGATACAGATGGATGATGAGCCAGGGCTTCTGTCCCTGGTGCTGCAGATTGTGGCGGATTTCCACGCGAACATCCTTACAATCCATCAGAGTATCCCGGTCAACGGAATTGCCTCCCTCACCCTGAGCGTGGATGTACTGCCAGACACAAAGAATGTGTCCCAGATGGTGGAGAACATTGAGCAGCAGGAGGGAGTTCATTATTTAAAAATTTTATCCAGGGAGTGACATTATGATTAAGATAGCGATTTTAGGTTATGGGACGATTGGTTCCGGTGTAGTTGAAGTTCTGAATACCAACAGAGAGAGCATTGCCAAACGCGCGGGCGATGGGATTGAGGTAAAGTACATATTGGATTTACGTGATTTTCCAGGAGACCCCATGGAGGACAAAGTCATTCACGATTATGACGTGATTGCAGACGACCCGGAAATTGAGGTGGTCGTGGAAGCCATGGGAGGCGTGGAACCGGCGTATACGTTTGTAAAACGTGCGTTGCTCGCAGGTAAGAACGTAACGACCTCCAACAAGGCGCTGGTGGCGAAACATGGTGCGGAACTGATTGCCATTGCCAAGGAGCAGAACATCAATTTCCTGTTTGAAGCCAGCGTGGGCGGCGGTATTCCGATTATCCGTCCTCTGAATTCATCGCTGACCGCAGATGAGATTGAGGAGATTACAGGAATATTGAATGGCACGACAAATTATATTCTCAGTAAGATGACTTTCGAGGGCCTGGAGTTTGCGGATGTGCTCAAGGATGCACAGTCCAGGGGATATGCGGAGGCAGACCCCACAGCGGATGTGGAAGGTTATGACGCCTGTAGGAAAATTGCCATTCTGACTTCCCTCGTGTGTGGGCAGCAGGTGGATTTTGAGGATATTTATACGGAGGGGATTTCCAAGATAACTGCAGATGACATCAAGTATGCCAAGGCTATGGGAATGGTCATCAAGCTTCTTGCCACCAGCAGGAAGACCAAAGACGGATATTGCGCGATGGTTGCGCCGTTCATGCTTTCGCAGCAGCATCCCCTGTACAGCGTCAATGATGTGTTCAACGCGATTTTTGTGCATGGCAATGTCTTAGGGGATGCCATGTTTTATGGCAGCGGTGCAGGGAAACTGCCAACTGCCAGTGCAGTAGTTGCCGATATTGTAGATATTGCCAAGCATTTGCATAAGAACATCCTCATGTCCTGGAGTTCCAAGAAGATGGACTTAGTGGACAAAGGCAGGAGCGAGAGCCGTTTCTTTGTGCGCAGCACGGAGGACAAGGAGAAAGTGAAATCCCTGTTCGGCGAAGCTGAGTTTGTGGAAGTGCCGGAAATAAGCGGTGAAATTGGTTTCCTGACAGGCAAAATGAGTGAGGACGACTTCGAGAAGAAAGCAGACGGACTGCATGTGATTCAGAGAATCCGAGTTGTATAAAGCTGGCTGGAAAGGTGGAAGGAAAACAGTGAAATATGTGATTGTGCTGGGCGATGGCATGGCAGACCGCCCGATAGAAGAACTGGGGGGCATGACCCCGCTGGAGTATGCCAGGACCCCGCAGATGGATGCGCTTGCAGCAGCCGGGGAGATTGGCATGGTGCATACGATTCCGGAAGGGATGTCCCCGGGAAGCGATACAGCAAACCTCTCCGTGCTGGGCTATGACCCTAAGATTTATTATTCCGGGCGTTCTCCGTTGGAAGCATTGAGCATCGGGGTGGATATGAAGCCCACGGATGTTTCTCTGCGCTGCAATATCGTAACGCTCTCGGAAGAGGAAGAGAATTACGAGGATAAGAAGATTTTAGACCACAGTTCCGGGGAAATTTCTACAGAGGAAGCTTCCATCCTCATTGAAGCGGTGAAAAAGGAACTGGAGACAGATATTTATAGATTATATGTGGGGACCAGTTACCGCCATCTGCTGATTTGGGAGCAGGGCCAGGTTGTGGATTTGACGCCGCCCCACGATGTGCTGGGACAGACAATTGGACAGTATCTGCCTCAAGATGACGTGCTGAAAGGAATGATGAAAAAGAGTTACGAGATTCTGGTGAATCATCCCATCAACATAGAGCGTAAAAAGAAAGGTCTGAATCCAGCGAATTCCTGTTGGTTCTGGGGAGCCGGCACAAGACCGTCCCTGTCCTCATTTCAGGAGAAAACCGGGCTCAAAGGCGCGATGATATCCGCGGTAGACCTTTTAAAGGGAATTGCAGTGGGTGCTTCCATGAAAAACATTTCTGTGGAAGGCGCAAATGGCGGGCTGGACACGAACTATGAGGGCAAAGCCCAGGCGGCGGTGGACGCGCTGACGAAAGAGGATTGCGATTTTGTCTATGTGCACCTGGAGGCGCCGGATGAGATGGGACATCAGGGCAGCGTGGAAAAGAAGGTACAGGCGATTGAGAATTTGGATGCGCGTGTGGTTGCGCCGATTAAGGCTGGTCTGGAGCAGATGGGAGCGGATTTCCGTATGCTTGTGATGCCGGACCATCCTACGCCGATTGCCCTTCGGACGCACACTGGTGACAGTGTTCCATATCTGCTTTACGACAGCACGAAGATTCAGGAGAATTCCTGGAAATATAATGAGAAGGAAGCAGAACAATCTGGGCACAGCATTGCCAGAGGCTGCGAGATGATTGACTATCTGATAGGAAAATAACATAAGAAAATGAAAAAGTACCGGTGCCTGTGCATCTGTACTTTTTTGTAGCTATTCAGAACCCCATGGAAATGCTGATATTTTGCAGTAAGTCAATGTTCCATATCGCCAGCAGTAAATTTTTCACTATGAAGTTAATTATCACAATTCCCAGAGCAGCCCAGATATAGAAGTCGCGGTATCTCATACCGATTTTAATGCGGTGCCCTGAAATCCTTTCTATGGACTGGCTGATTAGAAACCAGCCGCCTGTGATGGCAGTGCAAAGAACAAGCGGATGGCAGATAAAAGAGGTAAGGAACTTTCCATGCAGCAGGGCTGACACCGCCCTTGTGCCGCCGCAGCCAGGGCAGTAAAATCCGGTGGCGCTGTAGAAAATACAGGGAACCATCAGTTTCTCATAGGGCAGGGGCAGAAGACGGTACAGCAGATAGAGGATAACTGCCATAAAGGCCAATGCCCACCCGGTAAAAAACAAAGCGGTCTCTTCCTTTTTATGTTCTCTCAAACAATCACCTCCCGGCTTTGACAATGATTTTTGCAGCGGTTGCGATTAAATGATTGTAACTGAACTGCTGCTGGTTTTAGTATTACTTAATATTCGTTATACTAGTATAAGTACAATTTTTGCATTTGTCAAAGGGGAGAATATGTGTTATAGTACCTTTAAAGGAGATATTTGTAATATTACTGGGAAGGGGATGGCAGCATGTCAGGTTTCATGGTAGGAATGAATACATATTATAACGGCATGAATCAGGGATATGGACGTACCCTCGCGCTAGGGGAAACGGCGCAGGATGCCAAAGAGGCGGAGCAGGCAGGAAAGATGCAGGGGGAAGAGAGAACACAGCAGGAATCAAGATTGCCCAAGGGTGAAAAGGCACAGAAGGAAGAGAGGCCGCAGGACGGTTTTCGTGAGAAAGAGCCGGGCGAGGAGTGCCAGACCTGCAAGAATCGCAAGTATAAGGACGGCTCAGACGAGAATGTGTCCTTTAAGGCAGCGGCGCACATTTCCCCGGAGGCAGCAGCGAGCCGCGTACGCGCCCACGAAGGGGAGCATGTAGCAAATGCATACAGCAAGGCAGAGCAGAAAGGCGGAGAAGTAATTTCTGCTTCTGTGCGTATTGAGATGTCAGTCTGCCCCGAATGTGGGAAGAGTTATGTGTCTGGAGGCACTACGACAACGAAAATCAGGTATCCGGCAGAATCTGGGAAAGAAGATTCCCAAACAGCCAGCCAGGAACAGGAGAATCCCCATGCCGTAAATCAGGATAAGGGAAATCCTTACGCAGCAAGGCAAAACCCCTATGCCGCTAATCAGAGACAGCTCTTTGCAAATGCAGTGCGGGGGAATGGCTTTGACCATGCAACAAGGCCTATGGAAGAATTTGAAATGGAGCGTTATTGAATATGAGAGTAACATCAGCAGAATTAAAACGATTATCAAGGGAGCATTTGACCGGTCACTGGGGGCTGGCAATCGGAGCCAACTTACTGGTGCAGATGATAGTGTCAGGATTATTGATGCCATTCTATTTTCTGCTTATCATTACTGGCAGCGGAACCGTGCAGTATATCACTTATATGGTAGCAGCAATTATTATTTCCGCGGTATCCATGGTCCTGCAGTGCGGGATACTGCGGATGTATTTGGGGTTTGCAAGGAAGCAGGAAGTCAGCGTGGGAATGATGTTTTCGGAGTTCACCAGAAGGCCGGACCGTTATATCCTGAGTTATGTGCTGGTGTTTGTCATTGAGATGCTGTGCGTATTGCCTGGGACCATTTGTCTGGTCGTGGGTCTGGTTGCCGATACATTGCTGGCGATTGCGATTGGCGTGACATTGTATATAGGAGGAATGATAGTTGTGCTGCTCGTGTCTTTGCGGCTGTCCCAGACGTACATGCTGCTTGTGGAGCACAGCGATATGGGTGTTATCGAGGCGTTACGCACGAGTTCACAGATGATGGAAGGAAATATGGGAAGGCTCTTTTATATCTATCTGAGTTTTATTGGCTGGTCGCTGCTCGGGCTGCTGTCCTGCGGCATTGGCATGTTGTGGGTAACACCGTATATGATGCAGGTCAGCGTCAACTTTTATCGTGACCTGAATGGGGAGATAAGTCAGGGGCAGGAATTCTGAGAATGAAAAATACCGGAGATGATTATTGCTGCAGACAGCATATCATTTCCGGTATTATAGTTTCAGAATTACAAATTCTGATACATATCTCGGTACATGTCATAGGGATTTGTGTAATCTGGATACCCCATATCTTCCATAATTTCTTCAATATAGTTCATATATCCTTCCAGACCGCCAAACTGGATAAAGAGGACGGTAAGTGAATAAATCAGGAACAGGATACCGAAAATAATGGCAATGATTCCCAGAATCAGGCCGGCCTTGGCATATCCGTTAGTAGTCATCTCGCCGCCGCGTGAAAGCAGTGCAAGAATGATTGCCAGAGAGCCGAAGATAATTGCGGGATAGACACAGCAGCCCATCACCAGTCCGGCAATCGCCAATGCCATAGAGGCAATTGCCATGCTTGCGGAACGCTTCTCTATGTAATCTGTGTGAGGGGTATTTGGGATATCTGGCATATGATACTCATTGTAGTCCATAAGAATTCCTCCTTTGCTATTTCGTCTATTGTAGCATTTTTGTCAGGAAAATACAAATCAAATACCCCGCAGCAGGCGGATGGGGTATTTGGTCCTCGCGGCATTCGTCAAATATCCATGTAAACATGGCTATTTTCCTCATTGCTCGCGGGAATAAATATATGATTGCCGGATGTTTGGGGGTGTGTTATAATCAGAACGTATGCATGAGGTAACGACAGAAGGACGCAAGTCTGTAATACGGCTTACGTCTTAATTTATGGCGGCTGTGGCTTGCCGGTTGCCAGAACATAAAGGTTGAAAGAAGTAGTAAGGAGCGCTGTTATGGATATTATTGCAAAATTAGCAGAAGAACTGCACATCAAAACGCAGCAGGCAGAGGCTGCAGTGAAACTGATTGACGAGGGGAACACGATTCCCTTTATTTCCAGATACCGCAAAGAGGCGACAGGAGCCCTCAATGACGAAGTGCTGCGTAACCTGTTTGAGCGTCTGACCTACCTGCGGAATCTGGAAGAGAAGAAGGAGCAGGTATTATCCAGTATTGAGGAACAGGGCAAACTGACGGAAGAGTTAAAGCAGCAGATATTGGCAGCAGAAACATTAGTGGCAGTGGAGGACCTTTACCGGCCCTATCGCCCGAAACGGCGTACGCGGGCTACAATTGCCAAGGAAAAAGGGCTGGAACCTTTGGCAAATATTATTTTGCTGCAGATGACGGACAAGCCCTTAGAGCATGAGGCAGAGAGTTTCCTCAATCCTGAAAAAGAAGTGGAGACTGTGCAGGATGCCATTGCAGGCGCTATGGATATTCTGGCAGAAGCAATCTCCGATGAGGCCGATTACCGCAAATACATCCGTGACCTTACTTTGCGTGTAGGCAAGATTGTGTCGGCAGCGAAAGACCCCGAGACAGAGTCCGTCTATGAGATGTATTATGAATTTGAGGAGGGTCTGGCGAAACTTGCCGGACACCGTATTTTGGCATTGAACCGCGGCGAGGCAGAGAAAATCCTCACGGTGAAGATTGAGGCGCCCACGGAACAGATTCTGCAGTATTTGGCGAAGAAGACGATTGTCAGGGACAATCCCCATACCACGGAGGTTCTGCATGCTGTGATTGAGGATAGCTATAAACGCCTTATCGCCCCGGCGATTGAGCGTGAAATCCGCAATGAACTGACGGAACGTGCTGAGGACGGTGCGATTAAAGTGTTTGGCAAAAATCTGGAACAGCTTCTGATGCAGCCGCCGATTGCCGGTAAAGTTGTGTTGGGCTGGGACCCGGCATTCCGTACCGGGTGTAAGCTCGCCGTAGTGGATTCCACAGGAAAAGTATTGGATACCACGGTCATTTACCCGACAGCGCCCCAGAATAAAGTCGAGCAGTCCAAAGCTGTCCTGAAAAAACTGATTGATAAATATGATATTTCCCTGATTTCTGTGGGCAACGGAACGGCATCCCGCGAATCAGAGATGATAATTGTGGACTTATTAAAAGAAATCCCAAGGCCTGTGCAGTATGTGATTGTAAATGAGGCGGGGGCTTCCGTCTATTCTGCAAGCAAGCTTGCCACGGAAGAATTTCCGAACTTTGACGTAGGGCAGAGAAGCGCTGCTTCTATTGCCAGAAGACTGCAGGACCCATTGGCAGAACTGGTGAAGATTGACCCCAAATCTATCGGCGTAGGGCAGTATCAGCACGACATGAACCAGAAGAAGCTGAGCGGTGCGCTGAATGGCGTGGTGGAGGACTGTGTAAATAAGGTAGGCGTGGATTTGAATACGGCGTCCGCCTCCCTGTTGGAGTACATATCCGGTATCAGCAAAGCCATTGCTAAAAATATCGTAGCCTACCGCGAAGAGAACGGCAGATTCCTGACTCGTGCCCAGCTGTTAAAAGTGGCGAAATTAGGACCTAAGGCATACGAGCAATGTGCCGGATTTATGCGTATTAGCGATGGCAAAAATCCGTTAGACGGCACCAGCGTCCACCCGGAAAGTTACGAAGCAGCCAGGAAACTGCTGCAGAAGCTGGGATTTGTGCCCGAGGATATCCGTGGAGGAAAGCTCTCTGGCATCTCAAAGAAGATTTCAGATTACAAAAAGCTTGCCCTGGAACTTGAAGTCGGCGAGCTGACGTTGCAGGATATTGTAAAAGAACTGGAAAAGCCGGCGCGCGACCCCAGGGATGAAATGCCCAAACCCATTTTGCGTACCGATGTATTGGAGATGAAAGATTTAACGCCGGGCATGATTCTAAAAGGTACGGTGCGCAACGTCATTGATTTTGGCGCATTCGTGGATATCGGCGTCCATCAGGACGGCTTGGTGCATATTTCACAGATGACAGAACGCTACATCAAGCATCCCTTAGAGGCGGTCAGCGTGGGGGATATTGTGGAAGTCAAGGTGATGAGCGTGGATTTGAAGAAGAAACGGATTCAGCTAACGATGAAGCTGTAGGGCGCAAATCCTGCCATGCAGTTTGTTTATGGCAGGATTTGCCCGGACAAGGCGAAAGGAGTCAGTCTTTCTATGAATAAGTATATACAGTTGTGGACAGGGCGGTTCCAGGATAAGCGGTCAAGGTTATGCCTCATGTTGTTGGCGGCATTAACAGCAATGGTTACGGCAGCAATCTGCCTGAAAGTCCGTAATATATACGCCACGTTTCCTTTGCTCAGGAATCAGATTCTGATGGCTGTGGTTATAGTGGCTGTTGGATTGGCATTTTTTCTTGCAGCGAAGCTGGATTTCAGGCAATTTAAGGTTGGTCGTGCAATCTTGCTCACCCTTCTGATACTGGTCTTTATTCAGGCATTAAGCGCCAACTTTTTAGTAAAAATCAATACGAATGTGATGTTAGGTTCCATGGCAAAAGCCACATGGAATGGGCACCGGATTGCCTGGCTGCTTTTTCTTGTCATGGCAATCTATCTGGCGGTCATCTGTGTATTTGGCAGGGATAAGAAATTTACGGCAGAGAGATTTTTCTTGGTATCGGTGATACCGCTGTCAGTTGCCTATCTTATCTTGATGCTTCCTGGCAGCGTACCGGACACCAAGATTCATTTTCTGGCAAGCTACCGTCTCTCAAACATGTTTTTGGGGGAAGAGCCTTGGGTTGGGAGGATAGACGATATCAATTTTTATGATGAGATAGCAAACTGTGAAAATCCAGACATGCGGGATATCACAGCCGTGCTGTCCAACCTGCATTTAAAAGCAGAAAATAAGGAATTAGCGCCATGGTCGGAGCCGATGGAACATATGGAGTTTTACTCTGTGTTTTGTTACCTCCCGCAGGTACTGGGCATGACCCTGGGGCGGCTGCTGGGGTTAGGGAGCGTTCCCATGATATATCTTGGACGTCTGTTTATGTTACTATCATATATTCTTGCATGTTTTCATGCCATAAAAAGAACGCCAGTGGGGAAGTTTCTGTTTGCCGCAATACCGCTTTTGCCGATGTCTCTGATGCTGAGCAGCGCCATATCCTATGACCCGCTGGTATTGTTATCCACCCTCAATTTTCTGGCGTGTTCTTTATGGCTCTGCCAGGAACCGGATTCCAGGACTGCATTGGCAGAATGCATGGCATGGGCGTTTTTGGTGGGAGCCGTCAAAGGAGGCGGCTATCTGATTCTGCTGCCGGTTGTGCTTATGTTTTGGAATGGGAATAAACGAAGGTCAGTTATCAATATAGGGGCAGTTGTGGGCAGCAGCCTGGTTTCCGTAATCTTGTTTGATGTTATTTTGCCTGCGGGCTCTAGATTGTTCCAATTTGGCGGCGAGACGGATAAGCTGTCTGCTTCCTTTGCATTTAAGGAACCGCTGCATTATGTGAGTATGCTTGTGGAGACTTATATCAGGCAGTTGGATGGGCTGATGATAAATATGGGAGGGACGCATCTTGCGCTGCTTGAGGTCACAGTCCCCTGTGTAATTATTGTAGGTCTTATGCTCATAATGGGCATTTATTCCATTTATGAGAAAGATAACATGCGGCTAAGGAACAGGGATAAACAGATATTTTCTTTAATTGTCTTTCTGGAATTGTTTTTGACGCCAGTCATGCTTCTAAGCTGGACAACGGTGGGCAGTGAGGTGATTGACGGATTGCAGGGGCGGTATTACCTGCCTGTGCTGCCGCTGATTGTCATGGTGTTTGCCAAATTCAGGCTCCATGCAGCAGCTGCGGGGGCGACAGAAGAACAGAATTTGGAAATCCGGGTAAGTTGCTATAAAGTATATGCATTGCTGTCCTGCATATCTGTCTATTATATGATGAGACTTTATTTGACGAGGTGATGAGATGAAAAAAATGATACCTGTAATAATTCCGGCATATGAGCCTGATAGTAATTTGCCTTTGCTTTTAAATATATTAGCAGAAAACAATATAGGACCAGTAATTGTTGTCGATGATGGCAGCGGGGAACAGTACGCCTCCATTTTTGAGAAAGCAAGGTCCCTGGTGGAAGGAAACGGCGGGGCAGTGCTTGTGCATGAGGTCAACAGAGGAAAGGGAAGGGCGTTGAAGACGGCGTTCCAATATATTCTGGAAAACTACCAGGGTGTGATAGGCGCTGTCACCGCAGATTCTGATGGTCAGCATACCGTTGACTGTATCAGAAAGGTTATGGCGGCTTTGGAGGCAAAGCCGCAGGAACTGATTTTGGGCGTCCGGGATTTCAGCGGAGATGACATTCCCTGGAAAAGCAGGTTTGGCAACAATCTGACCGAGAAAGTCTTTGCCTATGTAGCCGGAGTGCATGTCAGCGACACACAGACAGGGTTAAGGGGAATCCCGCGGGAATTTATGCGGGATTTGCTGGATGTGGCGGGAGAACGTTTTGAATTTGAGACGCAGATGCTTTTGGAGAGTGTGAACCGTTATCCAATCAGCGAGGTGGAGATTGAGACAATTTATGATTCTGTGGAAGACCATCAGACCCATTTTGATCCAGTGGCAGATTCCATCAAGATATACCGTATCCTGGGGAAGAAATTCCTCAAATATATTTTTGCCTCATTTTCTTCGAGCATTTTGGATTTGGCGTTGTTCTCCGTATTTTGTTTCTTTTTGGAAGGACGGTACGTTTCCTATGTGGCAGTTGCTACGGTGTTGGCAAGGATTATCTCTGCCGTGTATAACTATACCATCAATTATAAGGTAGTCTTTAAGAGCAAAGAGAATGTGGGCAAGGCGAGCGCCAAATATTTTCTGCTGGCAGTTATTCAGATGGGGCTGAGCGCAGCTTTGGTAAGCGGAGGCGTAATGCTGCTGCCGTTTGTACCCAAGGTTGTCGTCAAAGGCGTGGTGGATACATTTTTGTTTTTTGTCAGTTATCATATTCAGCAGAAATTTGTATTTTAAAAGTTCTTGACTCCTACGCAGCGTAATAGTTTATGCTATTGTTACACGGAAGGAGGAGAAGACCATGATGACAGTAAATGAAGTAAGTAAACTAACCGGGGTGAGTGTACGCGCCCTGCAGTATTACGACAAAATCGGATTGCTGAAACCAACAGAATATACGGAATCAGGTTACCGGCTGTATGACGATACGGCTTTGGAAATGCTGCAGCAGATTTTGCTGTTTAAAGAACTGGAATTCCCTCTCAAAGAAATCAAGGAGATTTTATCCAGACCTGATTATGACAAGAGCAAGGCGTTGGAACAGCAGATTACCTTGCTCACCATGAAGAAGGAACATCTGGAGAATTTGATTGAGTTCGCCCGTGGAATAAAATTGGTAGGAGTGAAGACCATGGATTTTACGGTATTTGACACGAAGAAAATTGACGAATACGCCAGGCAGGCGAAAGAACAGTGGGGACAGACGGATGCCTACAAGGAATTTGAGCAGAAAGCCAAAGGCAGGAGCAAGGAAGAAGACCAGGCAGTAGCGGAAAGGCTGATGCAGCTGTTTGTGGAATTTGGCAAATTAAAAGCTGCCCAAGCCCAGCCTGATTCGGCAAACGTCCAGAGCCAGGTCACAAAACTGCAGGACTATATAACGCAGAACTATTATCAGTGTTCCAATGACATCCTGTTATGCCTGGGAGAGATGTATGCTGGCGGAGGAGACTTTACAGCTAACATCAATGCTGCCGCCGGGGAAGGCATGGCGGAATTTGCAGCTGAGGCGATTCGTATTTACTGTGGGAAGTAAAGAGGTGCCCCAGTTTAAACAGTAAGAGGTACACAACAGAAGACAAACAGAAAAAGTACAGAACGAGCGTTTGGCTTGTCTGTACTTTTTCTGTATATTATGCTATACTGTAAAAAATACACAAAGATAAGGGGGAGAGAGATAATGCTTGAATGGGCAGAAGATTTGCAAGAGTATAAGGGCAGCTATCAGCAGTTATTGCTGCAGTTGAAATATTGTATTGGTGTAAGACTTTTATTTGGGGGTGAATCGAAAAGTGTTATTTATTATTCGCAGGAAATGCATCAAATTCGGTTAGAAAATTTAAGGGAAGACACATGGGACTGGGATAGATTTACCAAGGGTTTTGCGAATATTAAACATTTAGAAGTCGTAAGGTGCAAAAGAGTCTCTGAAAAGATATTTGACATAAAAAGCATAAGATATCTTGAATTAAGTGGATGTGATTTTAGTGCATTTCATTTTGATAAGATTGTCCAATTATCTAATTTGATTCATTTAAGAATAGAGAATTCTGTTCTTGATGATGTACCAGAGGAAATATTTAAGATGAATGCCCTCAAAGAATTATCCTTTATGAATACAAAAATAACGGAGTTGCCCAATAATTTGAAAAACTTAAAGTTTTTAGAGTATCTAGGATTGAATGAGGTAGGAATTAATCAGGTGCCCACATTTATAGGTGAATTGAAAAATCTGACAAGCCTTTATTTGGGAGGAAATGAAATTAGAGAATTACCAATAGAACTTAAAAATATGACAAAATTACAACATTTGGTGTTATGGGGCACACAATTGGAGGTATTGCCAGACTGGATTTGCTCTCTAGCAGAGCTCAGGGGGTTATATCTTGAGGGTATTGAAAAGCTGCAGAAGCTCCCAGAAAATATTGGCAATCTGACAAATCTGGAAAAACTGTATCTGGGTGGAACAGGAGTGCGCGAGTTGCCGGAAAGTTTTGGCGAACTTACTCAATTAAAAGATTTTCTATTATATGGTACAGAAGTAAAAAGATTTCCTCCGCTGTTAAGTATGGAGTATTTGGAAAACTGTGATTTAAGCAATATGGTTTTAGAGAGGATTCCCAGAGAGTTCATCAATGCAAAGATGGAAATATATATGAATGAGAACGATTTTTTGGAGGGCTTGAATCTCACCAATACCAAGCTGCTATGCCAGCCCATCAGTTTATTTACCCACGAGAAGGAATTTATCTATGCCTATTATGAGGAAGAGAAGATTCACCTAAATGAGACGAAGGTTGTCTTTCTCGGCGATGGGGAGGCGGGCAAGAGCCACATCATTGCGCGGCTGATGAAAGAGAATCAGCTACTGGAACAATTTGAAGAGGAGGCGACGCCTGGAATTGCCATTTCTCAAAAATCGTGCGAGATTGGCAGAGAAAATGTCCGTCTGCAGATTTGGGATTTCGGCGGGCAGGAGATTATGCATTCCATGCATCGGTTTTTCCTCACCGATAGGACCTTGTATGTCATTGTTGTCAATGCCAGGGACAATACCCAGGATGAGCGGGCGCAGTATTGGCTGAATAATGTGAAGAATTTTGCCGATGGCTGTCCGATTATCCTGGTTTTAAATAAAATAGACCAGAATCCTACTGCCAGCCTCAATGAGCGGATGCTGCGCACAGACTATCCGCAGATTAAGGAAATCATCAAAATGTCGGCGCTGAAAAGCCCACAGGAGGAGTTTGCCAAGTTAATGGAGAACATTGTCGCTTCAGTCAGGATGTTTGACAGCTATGCCATGGAATTTCCCATCTCCTGGAACCGCATTAAGACGGCCTTGGAAGAGATGGACAGCAATTATATTACAGATAAACAGTATCGGGAGATATGCAGGCAGAATGATGTGGAGGATGAACAGATTCAGAATTGGCTTTTGGACTGGTTCCACGATTTGGGCGTCAGCTTTAATTACCGCAAGAGAGATTTGCTCTTGAGCGGCTATATGGTACTGCGCCCTACTTGGATAACGAATGCCATCTATATCATATTATTTAATGGCAGTGAGTACGCCAGGAATGGGCTGATTGCCATAAATGATATTGTGAAATTACTGCAAAACCCGCCGAAGTCAGTGGAAAAGATTACCTATGATGTGAACGAGGTGCCCTATATCCTGGGCGTGATGCGGCGTTTTGAGATTTCTTATGCCGTAGATAACGATAATGAATTTATCCCTATGATGTGCGATAAGAACCAGCATGAAGATGCGGGGGTGTTTCTGGAGGGGGACTGTCTGGAATATTATATGCAGTATGCCTATCTGCCGAACAATGTGCTGCATAAACTGATGATTAAGATGCGCGATGATCTGGACCGGGATAAAATATGGCTGACGGGCATGATTCTGCGGGCCAGGGAGGGCAATATTTCTGCCTTAGTGCGTATGCACGACCGGCGGATGGAGATTTATGTAAAGAGTTCTAATGGCGATGTTTATCCGCCCAAGGAATATTTGAGTGAAATCAGGGATAACCTTCTGAGAATTAATAGGGAGTTGAATCTGACGGCAGAAGAATATATTGTATATAAGGAAGATAACGTTTCGGAAAATATAAATTATCAGACCTTGCTCATCCACCTGAGTTCTGGTCAGAGAGAATATTTCTCTACGGTTTTCCGCAGGATGATACCGATTAAAAATATCTTGGGAATCGTGGAGAGTGAGACAGATACCGAGTTAATCATTCATTTCTGTATGCAGAACAGGGATGTGGATTATGCGTCCATAAACCGCATGTTAAGCCAGGAACATAGCAGGATGAATTACCGTGAACTGGAAGAAGCTATCGTGGAGTGCGGCGCAAAGATTCAAGGGGATTCCCTGCAGATTTCAGCAGGAAAAGAGAACGACAGGAATACTTATTTCAGGAACATGCTTTCTGCCAGCAAAAAATATATTGTCTGCGACCAGACGTTAAATGGACGTTCCGCCAACCAAAAAGCGGCGGGAGAACTTGATTTGCTGATTAAAGATGTAAGGCAGCGGCCAATGGCAGTGATAGAAGCATTGACCTTATCGTCTGTGAATAAAAAATATCTTTCAGAGCATATAGATAAATTGTTTTTGTATGATACCTGGGGACTACGTAATAATTATATGCTTGTATATGTGGAGAACCGTAATTTTGCAGGGTTCCGGGAGAGATATAAGGACTATATTTCGCAGCATCAGTATCAGCAGCCGGTAGAGTATCAGGGGGTAGAAGAAAAAGATGCCAATGCAGAGATGGCAATTTATGATGTCTCGATTTTGCGGAATGGGCAAAGGGGTATTATCACGCATATTTTGATTCATTTGCAGAAGACATCGTAGCCTGTTAGAGGGACAAATGCAGAGTTATGCTGGCAGAAGTGGGAAACGAATCTTAAACATGAGCGTATTTATATACAATCAGTATATTGTGATGATAAAAAAGTATTGACACAATGCAAAATGTACGGTATTATAGTATTTGTACAGATAATAATTCTAATGAAATAACTGTTAGTAGTAAGGAGAAAAAGAGTTGAAGAAAAAAGCTGAAATCGCATTGAGTAAACGTGAGTTGGATGTTATGAATGTACTTTGGGCAGAAGGGAAACCGCTGATTGCTTCGGAGATTCCCGAAAGGCAGCCAGGGCTCAGTATCAATACGGTGCAGGCTGTGCTGAAGAAGCTGCTCAAGAGGGAATTTATAGAGGTTGCCAAGATTGTTCAGAGCGGCACGGTACTCTCAAGAAGTTATGCTCCTGTCATTACGCCGGAGGAGTATGCGGTAAGTTATGTAACAACGGAGATTTTTCCCTTTGGCAAGTCGATAGCGAAGATGGGGTTCCTCAGTGCATTGTTCGACAGTGCGGGCAATGACAGTGAATTGATTGAAGAACTGGAGAAGTTTATACAGGAGAGAAAACCTCAGTAAGGAGGGAGAAATTTCCATGACAGTAACACTGGAATCCTTGCTGTCCTGTCTGACAAGCAGTGCCTTGTTGACAATCTTGGCTTGGGTTATTATCAAGGGTGATTTTACCCTGAAGACAGTGGGGAAGTATATTGGTATCTTACTGGCGGTAATTATAGTGCGGATGCTGCTTCCGGTTGAGTTTAGCTTCACAATCACGTATAACAGCAGATATTTTATGACGCGTGTGCGGGATTTCTTTTTTTGGGAGATAAACGTTGGAACATTTGCGGCGACTGTCGGGCAGATATTACTGTTTGTATGGATAGCGGGTGTGATATGTAATGTTTGTTTGCGTGTAGGGGAGTATTTGTATTTTGTACATAAGATTAGCAAGTGTCCAGGCTATTTTGAAGACCATATGGACACTGTTATCAGTGAGATAAACAGGGACTATGGGAAGACAAAGAAGTTTCATGTCCTGTTAGTTCCGGGCATTCGGACGCCGGCAGTTTTCGGTCTGCTTCATCCGCGGATACTGATGCCGGTAATTAATTATTCGCAAGGGGAGGTTCATTTTATATTAAGGCACGAGATGCTGCACTATTACCATCATGATATGCTGGTGAAAATTCTATGTGAATTTCTCTGTACAGTTTACTGGTGGAATCCGGCTGTCTACCTGTTCAAGAGGTTAGTTGCGCAGGTGCTGGAGATAAGGGTCGACAGTTTTCTGGCAACCCGATTCAGCGAAGAGGAGAAGATTGGCTATATGGAATGTATCCTCAAGTCGATGAAAGCGGGGGGAGAGGAGAAGACACCACTGATGATTACATTTGCCGCGCAAAAGGAGAATGCCATAAAGCAGAGATTCTACTGTATATGGGACAACCATTGGCAAAGGAAAAATCAGAAAGGTTTTCTCGTGGCAGCATTCTCGTGTCTGCTGTTTCTAATGTCGGTTTCAGTTATTGTAGAACCTTTATATTCAGCGGAAGTTCCCGGCACATTTAGCCATCCAAACCCCGAAACGTCCTATTTGATAGAGAGAGACGGCTGCTATGGTGTATATATTGATGGGGAATTTGTGGGGGAAGTTTTTGAAATTACAGAACCGTTTATGGAACTTGAAATTTATAAGAATGAGGAGGATTTGAAGGATGAAGATTAGAAGAAAGAAAATAGCGCTTGTCTTGATGGCTGCTTTTATCTCTGTTTCCGGGCTGCTGGCAGTGCCAATGCATGAGGCACATGCGATGGCAAGTGAGACGGAAACTGTCATGCCCATGGCAGATACTTATATATGGAAGTATAAAATCGAAAATGGAGTGACGTATAAGCGTCTCTATAATCAGAGCACGAAGCGGTGGGTTGGCAACTGGATAAGGTGCAAATAAAAGTTTTGCAGAAGACATAGAGGGATTATGAAGAAAGCAATAAGGGGTATAGGGGAATTTTTTCAGATAATCGGTTACTGTATCGGAATATTGTGGGGGACATCCAGACAATATTTTATCATTCGTATTCTGATAAATATTGTCTCCCTGACGGTTCCGTTTGCTGTTATCACACTTACAAAAATTCTCATAAATCTCCTTGCCGGGGGCAGTTCAGAGGCGTCCTCACCAGAACTGCTGACACGGTCATTTCTAATCTTTTCATTGCTGTTGTTAGGCTTCAATATTCTCAACAAAGGAATTGGCACACTGAGCACCTACTATGAAGGGCTGCACCGTGACAGGATGGACACTGTAACGAAGCATCATATCATGAGGAAAGCAGCAGAACTGGATTTATCGTTTTTTGATTCGGCATCATTTTACAATGAGGTAAATGATGCAAATAGGAACAGTCCGCTTATTACGTATTCTGCTTTTCAGGCGATGGAATTCATCCGGTATCTTGTTCAGTTTATCATTGCTTTTGTATGCCTGTTCCCATTCAGTCCAGTCCTGCCCTTTGTGTTTGTTCTCTCAGTGATACCTTGTACAGTTGTCCAACTGAAACAGGTCGAAGCAGTATATGGTTTTCAGAGGCAGTATATGAGTGAGGAGCGGAAAATGCAGTATGCCTCGGATGTGCTGCTGGAGCGGGAATTTGCCAAGGATGTGAGGATATATAACCTTTTCCCCTTTATCAGTGGGAAGTTTCTCAGTATCTGGGAAGTATTGTTTTCTAAAAAGAGAAGGATTTCTCTGCGTTATACGCGGCTATTACTCCTGCTTTCGGCGCTTCCTGAAATTGTCGCAGCAGTATTTCTTTTCCTGCTGGGGCTGTCAGTTGTCCAAGGCAGATATACCATCGGAGATTATTCTTTTCTG
The DNA here is from genome assembly GCA_947565305.1 of uncultured Lachnospiraceae bacterium. Lineage (GTDB taxonomy): Bacteria > Bacillota > Clostridia > Lachnospirales > Lachnospiraceae > Petralouisia. The sequence continues at coordinate 24,454 of CANOFO010000014.1, forward strand.
CAAGGGATAATGACGCAGGTTTTAGGCAGCATGTACATGGTGATTTACAGTTATACGCAGCTGGCGGACGGTAAGATGCGCATACAGAATTACAGGAAGTTTCTGGACCTGCAGAGCAATATACAGACGGATGGCGAACATAAGCTTGCAGAACCGTCTTTTACCGTTGAATTTAAAAATGTAAGTTTCCGGTATGGGGATAATCTGCCATGGATTCTGAAGAATGTAAGCTTTGTTTTCCAGAGCCGGCAGAAAATTGCCCTGGTAGGGGTAAACGGAAGCGGTAAGACCACAATTGTCAAACTTTTGCTCCGTTTTTATGACCCGGTGGAAGGGCAGATTCTCATGGACGGCAGGGACATTCGGGAATATACGCTGGATAGTGTGCGCAGCCGTTTCAGCACAGTTTTTCAGGATTACAGTAATTATGCCTTTACGGTCAGCGAATCGGTTTCGCTGTCCGATGTCAGCAAGGCTGGCGATACGGAAAGGGTCATGGATGCCCTCAGGAAGAGCGGGGCGGATGGATTTACCGCTCAGTTCTCTCAGGGTGTGGACACCTATCTGACGAGAAGGTACGATGAGAGCGGGCAGGAACTGTCCGGCGGTCAGTGGCAGAAAATGGCGATTGCCCGGGCATTCTTTCGTGAGGCGGATATCTATATTTTGGATGAGCCTTCTGCAGCTTTGGATGCGCAGTCGGAAGACGAGGTGTTTTCCATGTTTCAGGAGTTGTATGCAGGAAAGGGTGCGGTCCTGATTTCACACAGGCTGTCCAATGTGCATTTATGCGACCTAATCCTTGTTCTGGATAATGGTTCTCTGGCAGAAATGGGGAGACATGAGGAATTGATAGAAGCAGATGGGACGTATGCACATATGTACCGTCTGCAGGCTGAAAAATACAAGGATGTACAGTGAGAGGATGATTGTGTCGGAGGGGAATGATTTCATATGCCAGATAAAAATATTCGCATGGCAATTTTAGATGATGGTGTTCATCCTGAGGTTTGCCCATTGGCAGGAAGCTTTTTGGTTGGCGATGATTTATCGGTCTCTGTTTTGGAGGAACATGCAGTCTCACCATTTGGCCATGGTTCCATGTGCGCCCGGATTGTGCAGAGGTATGTGGGATTAGAAGATGTGGATGTGTTCAGTATACAGATTTTACAGGGGGATACTTTGAGAGGCAATATCAGCAGATTGCTGAAGGCTCTTGAATTATGCATTTCCATGGATATCCGATTGGTTCATCTCAGTGTCGGTACGTATGCGTTTGAGGACTTTGCCAGGCTGGAAGAGGCGGTACATTGTCTGTTGGAATCGGACAGATTTCTGATAGCGGCTGCCGGTAACCGGGGCATTGTTACATATCCTGCGTATTTACCTGGTGTTATTGGCGTCAAGTGCCATCCCGGGCTTACGGATGATGAATATACATATTTCCATGATTCGCTGACGAGAATCCATTTTCAGGCTTCCTCGAAGCATAAATTGATGATAGAGGGGCTGGAGACAGAAACGCCGATATCCAACAGCTATGCCGCGCCGCTGGTTACGGCTAAGATACTTTCCTATCTCAAAAGCAATGCGACGTTGGATAAGAATCAGATATGGCATTTACTTACAGAAAATGCCGGAAATCAGCCACCTGTACGAGACAGCGAACCTTGTCCCTGTCCCCCGGTGGAAATCCCTGTGGTTTTGCTGAGCGGTTTTTCTGCCAGGCATTTGTCTCATCTTATAAAAGTGCTGATGGAATGTTTGAGCCGGGATGATTACGATGCCCGGGCAGCGACAAATCTGCCAGGTATCCGTCCATGGGAGGAGACTGCTTTGCCGGAATCCGAGGATTTGGATTTGTTCATCGCGCGTATGGCATGGTATTTCTCCTGTGAAATCATTTTGGTAGGCATTGCTTCCTATATACCTCCTGACAGGTATGGGAATGTCAGCTTATGGATTTACGGCGAGGAAAGTGATGAGTTGCGTACAGCGGCTGCCGAGGCGGATGGGCAGGTTTTGTGGGCAGGGGGAATGAAAGCAGGCAAGGTGTATGAGGTTATGGTGGATATGCTGATAGAATAATAATAAGGGGGCTGAATCATACCAGTGTTTATGGGTGGCCACATAGGCGCAGTGTATGTTTTTGCATATATAGCTACAGGAAAGGAGTTATCCTGACTGTGAATAATTTACATGAGAGGAGAATTATAATATGAATAAAAAATTAATTAAGACCCGGAATACCCGGACAAATACGCTTCAGGCAATGGCTTGTAAATGTGGTACATGCACACCTACAAATTGCAGTGGCGGCGGTTCTTTTCAGGAATCAGACAGAGTTGGCAGACTGCATGATAAGGTTCTTGGATACAAAACAGTTAGATAATAAATAAGTTCCTAATTCTCAATGGTGAAACGGGCCACAGTTTCACCATTTGTGAATTAGTTATATAAAAAAGTATTCTGAAATTATAAGAAGAATGGGTGGTTTGATGTATATTCAAGAACAAAAGAAAGACATTTATGAATTGCTGCATGCTCCATTGCAGACGCGTCAGGATGTCCAGCGGGGGCATAGGCGTTTTCTGAACAGCCGTTATCAGCGTTATCCGGAACTTGAGAGACTGTTATTCAAGCGTAGTTTTGGATTATGTGGCATTCCTTTGGAGGTCTATTGGGACAGCCAGGACGATGAACGCTCTCTTGCTGCTTTATGGGCATTCCGAAAGGAGCGGTTTGGCATCACTGCTGATGAAAAATGCTGTGTATTCAGCACGGCAGAATATGCGGGAAACAAAATCATGGATTACATGCCCAAATATCTGAGTTGGGATAAAAAAACATTATCATTTCCTATGTTAGATTTATCATCGGAACGGCTGAAAGAGTGGGTGGATGATATTATTGCGTTTCGTCCGGCGTGGATGCGCCTTCCTCCAAGTGTTGCAGTGATGCTGGCAGAAACAATGAAATCAAGTGGACAGCTGTCTTTGCCTGGACTGCGGTACATTGAGTTGAGTGGAGAGATGTTGGATCAGAAGGTGGAACTTATGATACTAGAGGCATTTCAGGCACAGATATCCAATGTATACGCCACACAGGAGACTGGACCAATAGCAGCTTCCTGTACACATGGAAATTTACATATCTTTTCTGAGAATGTAGCCATACAGGTGATTCGGGATGGAAAGCCAGTCATGGATGAGGAGGGGGATATTTATATTACTTCCCTGCAAAATAATGCGATGCCGCTTGTTCGGCTGAAAATGGGTGATAGGGGAGTATTGTTGAGCAAATCCTGTTCCTGTGGACAGAGTGCTCCAATGCTTCGCCTGACCAGGGGCAGGGATTGCAGTTTTATAGTTACCGCTTCTGGGCGAAGGATCAGTGCCTTTATGCTGAGGAGTTTGGTGGAGTATGCGAATGAGGAGGTATCCCGATGTCTGGAGCATATTCGGTTCAGACAGACTGGTTGTGACAGCATGGATGTTATACTGGGTGTCAAACCAGCGTTCTCGGGCTGGGAAGGGGAAATAGCCCGGGTATTGCGCTGTCAGATTCAGGATATGGAACTCAAGCAGATGCGGTGGAATTTTATCTTTGTTGATTCTTGTGCATCTGAGAAAAGTGAAATAGAAAAAAAACCATTTTTTACATTGAACGAGGGGGTGGAAGGATGATGGCAAGTGAAAAACCGTTTATCCATGCATTGCGGACACCGCTGCGTAATTATATATACGATGTCAATACGAATATGTTTGTTGATGTGGACCAAAGTACTTATCAGTATCTGAAGGAAGCCGAACAGCAGGGCGGTAACCTGCCAGCTGTTACGGATGAACATATTGAAAAAAATCTTGGAATCCTGCGTGCGCAGGGTTTTCTCTCTTCCAAACGTGCGCAAGAAATCCGGCACATCTATAGTGATTTGGAGACTTACCATTTAAATGAGAATATTGCGCAGATGGCGCTGCAGGTGACTCAGCAATGTAACTTCCGGTGTGCCTACTGTACTTATAGTGCCAGTGATTTTGAATTTCAGCGGGAACATTCTTCAAAGCGGATGTCGATGGAAACGGCTCTGTCGGCAGTTGACTTTTTTGCAGAAAGATGTGGGAATCAGGAGAGACCGACTATTGGTTTCTATGGAGGGGAGCCGCTGCTAGAATTCCCATTAATACAGCGCGTAACGGAGTATGCAGAAGAAAAATTATATGCAAAGGATTTAAAATTTAGCGTTACCACCAATGCGTCCCTCCTTACAGTGGAAATTGCACGTTTTTTATCTGAACATAATTTTACGGTGACAATCAGTTTGGATGGGTCACCAGAGACCCATGATCGTTCTCGGCGGTTTGCCAGCAATGGTAGGGGGAGTTTTTCTGTGATTCGGAATAACCTGGAGATTGTGAAGAAACAGTGTCCTGAGTTTAAATTTGCTTTTAACACTGTAATAGACCCAAGATATCCCTGTGAATCATTGCATGGGCTCTTTAGTCAGGATGAGTTTTTCCGTGAGGCACAGATGACATCATCTTTGATAGATGACCAATTTTCGGTAGAAAAAACCGTCCCTGGTGAAACTTTTATGCAGCAAAGCAATCGCCATGAGTTTAAAGGTTATTTGGCCTATCGAGGTGTATATGACCGCAAAAAAGCTTCTAACGTGGCATGCGAAGCCTTGTCTGAGATATTTCACACATTTAAATCTAACATGAAGCCGACAGTATCGTTACCTGATGCAGTAGCGCCTGGTGGTCCCTGTATACCAGGGCAGCAGCGTCTGTTTGTCAGTGTAGATGGAGGTCTGTACCCCTGTGAGCGGGTTAGTGAGACGTCACCGGCCATGAACATTGGCAATTTGAGGGATGGATTTGATTTCGAGAAGGTAGATAGGCTTTTGAATATTGCTCAGGATACGGCTGAGGATTGCAAGAACTGTTGGGCTTTTCGGCATTGTACCCTTTGTGGAAAGCAAAGTGATAATTGTGGACAATTATCTGCTGACCTGAGGCGTTCCCAGTGTAAAGATGTGCGTACTCAAGTGGAAGACTTATTTCGGGATTATCTTTGGGTAAGAGAATTTGGCATTTCAGAAAATGCATTCAATGAGGGGGGTTGGTGATATGCGTATGCTTGTATTTCCTTATGGACATGACTGTGAGCCAATTATCCGGCATGCCGATATGCTGGAGTCTTGTTATGAAATAGCGGCACTGGTCTCTCCAGGGGGCTGGGGGTTAGCGGGAAAAAATATAAGATTGGGAAGTGGCAGGGATATATTACCTGTTCATGAAACATTTGGAGAGGTTACAGAAGAGTTTGACAGCCTTTTCATACCTCCTTTTGAGACGGTTGCTGAGAGGGTGGAAAATCGGCTGGTGGATAAAATGCTATTGCTTATCCCACATTTATCCCATGTTCTTTGTGCTGCCCGACTTACTGAGGCAAATCGCAAGAAAATAAAGGCCGCATGTTGCCATGCCAGCCAGTTTTGTGAATTTTTGGATTTTTGTGAGCATAATAGGCTTGAATCGTACGGTTTGACAGTGCCCATTGAGAAATATCCATCGCTGAAGCTGCTCGATGTTCCGGTGGTGGTAGTAGCTGGATTGTGGGAGAAAATAGATAAATTTGAGATTTCTTTGCAGTTACGGGAACGGTTTATACAGGACGGCTATAGGGTATTGCAAATTGGTTCCCGAGACGAATGTGAGATGATGGGGTTTCATTCTTTTCCTCAATTTATGTTTCAAAAGGATTTAGATGGGGCTATCAAGATTACTTGCTTTAATCGTTGGATTCAGCAAATGGTTGAACGAGAGCAGCCTGATATAGTCTTGCTTACGATACCAGGCGCACTGCAGGATTTTAATGAGCAATTTACAAGAGGGTATGGTCTGTTGCATCATGAGGTATTTCAGGCTGTTGTACCAGATGCGCTTTTGATGTGCACATTTTATGTAAGTGAGTCTCAACAAGCATTGGAGGATATATCTGTATCTTGCAAATATAAGTTTGATATGCCTGTAGATGTTTTCCATATGTCAAATTTGTACATTGATGTTAATGATTCTGAAGAATTTAGCCGCATTGTTACCAACAGTATTTATCGGGAGACTGTCTCGGAAACAGTAGCCAAAAAATTTAGAGACAGTTCCATTCCGGTTTTCAATGGGCTGAACCCGGAGGAATGTGATAGGATGTATGAGGTACTGATTGAAAAACTGACACCAAAAGATGTTCAGGCTGTTTTTTAATATTTAGTTTGGAGGTGAAGTTATGGATGGCGAAAAAACTGCAATGGTTGGTCCGGAAGATGTACAGAAAGAAATAGAAAATTTTCTGCAAGTTAGATTTGATTTACCTGAAGATTTTGTTCCTGGCAGAGAGGAGTATGAATTCTTTGGTCTGCGTGGTTTGCTCCATCCCCGGGAGTTGACCTACCTGGCTTACTTGCTTGAGCAGCGCTATGGTATTCGGTTCAGAATGGAGGAGTATGACGACCCCAGGTTCTACAGCCTGTCTGGACTGTCAGAGATTGTTGCAGAAGTGCTAAAACAGCAATCCCAACAGGAAATAAATCTTTGAGAAAATCTATTGCCCTGAAAACATTACGGAGATTTCCTTACCATATATGGTGTCACACTACATAAATAAAGTATTGATATCTGTAGCGAGTGGTGTAAGAGCAATAGGATAATATATTTTGAATACTAGCAAATATGGCTCCTTTTTGGTGAAAATTCTAAAATCATAGTTTTTATCAATATAGGAGCCGTAAAAATATTATTTTATTTGTGTAAAAAGATGATGACGGTGATGGAAAACGTCTGCTTCCCCATGGAGCTATGCGGAGTAAATCCCAAGGATGCCAGACCCAGGGCGGAGGCGCTGCTTGAGGGCGTGGGGATTACCAAGGAACAGATGGGGCGTTTCCCCGCCAAGCTTTCCGGCGGTGAGCGTCAGCGCGTGGCGATAGCCAGGAGCCTTGCCTCGAATGCGAAAATCATACTGGTCGATGAGCCGCTGCGCATGCGGGATGGGGAATTGCGAGAAGGGTGATACAAGAATAAAAGTGAAGGTGTGGATATGATTTTCCGCCATAAAACAATTATCTGATTTGTCACTGAAGATATGATTTTAGGTAAAAAGAAAGGGGTATCATTGTGAAAAATAGTATTAAATTACAATTTGAAAATGAAATTAACATGAAAAAAAAGGAGTATGGAGATTGCCTGACGCAAGATATGGGGATGGAAGAAGTCCTTGAGATTGGGACACGGTGGTATGAAGATGTTAATGCAATTAACGAAGCTTATCATATGATTCCCGATCCGTCCAGCCTGGATGACATGAATGCTTACTATATTGCATGTGATATCTTATGTAAAGTACCTGTTAAAAATCTTTTCCCACAAAAGGAAGGAAAAGATGATGTGGACGATATCGAAAAATATAAAGTCAGATTATCGAATGCCATATTAGATCATGTGCAGGATAGGAGGAGTATCAAATTTCTTGTGTTTGAGCCTCACCATGATGATTTTATGGGCTCTGCATCCAATATTCTTTATGCAAACAGAGAGAGTATCCAGACTATAGTTTACACGATGGCAAAAAGTGGGGACCAACGTGATGAAGTGGATTTGGCCGTTTTACATGAGAGGGATGATTTACCAACAAGAAAAAGAACTTCAGTTATCAGGCATGTGAAATGTCAGTTGGAAGACTATCATTATAAGTTGAGGTACGAGGAGGTAGAGAAGTCAGAAGTAACGGATTACCATGCACTGATAGATTATTATAAGGATAACAATTATGATGTTGTAAAATTGCGATATTACAGAAAGAAAGGTGGCATAAAGCATGACTATGACACTCACCGTACAGGATGCAAAAGATGGCATCCTTGCCAGTCAGAGCGGGGAAAACGCCGTTTTACTGGTATATCCCGGCCGTTATCCCAGCGGAGCCAGCATCCGGCTTACAGTACCGGCTTCCAGCTATTACCAAATCCATCTAGAGGACACCCTGCCTCCGGCGCTAGTCTGGCTAGAAGCTGCTACAGCGGTCTTTCCCATCCCTTCCCGGATGGCCCGGGGCTGCTACAGTCCACGGGCCTTTCATGGCAGAAAACATGTTCTGTACGTTCGCGCCGCAGGGACAGAGGAAAACTCCTTGCGACGCAATCTGGCGCTGAACCCTTATGACGCAAGCTCTGTAAAAGGTATTTATCCTCACGCCAGCGCCAATGCCCAGACTCGGGGCCAGGCAATCTTTGCGCCTCGCAATGCCATCGACGGTATCGCTGTCAGCAATAAACACGGGTTTTACCCTTACCAGAGCTGGGGTATCAACAAGGACCCCAACGCGGCTCTGCAGATTGAGTTTGGGGGTTCCGTTGATCTCGACACTCTGGTTTTTACGCTGCGCGCTGATTTTCCCCACGACAGCTATTGGACGGAAGGCACAGTTGCATTTAGCGACGGCAGTAGTGAGCATCTTTCTTTTACCAAAACCGGCGCACCGCAGGCTTTCCCGATCAGGAAAAATAATATCCAATGGCTGCGTCTGCATAACCTGATCAAAGCTCAGGACGGCTCTCCCTTTCCGGCTCTGACGCAGTTGGAGGCATGGGGAAGACCCACCAGAGACTAACTATAGTATTTCTGCAAGGACATAACGGTTAATAAACGTGGCAGCTGTGGCCATCACCCAACTGCTTCAAATAAAGAAAGAACATAAATTATGAAGGAGGATCATCATGGGAAAAAACAAAGGAGACAAAAAAGACAAGCTGGGCTTTGGACGCCTGATGGCATGGAAAAGTTCGGATATTGCAGCGGCATGGGTCAATGTCATCTGTCTGCATTATCTGTCCATGTACTGTACCGACACACTGGGAATCAATATCATCGTTGTAGGCAACCTATTGCTAGCCAGCAAAATCGTGGACGGTATCACAGACATCCTGGCGGGCTGGATGGTAGACAACACTCATACCAAATGGGGCAAGGGCCGTCCCTATGAACTGTGCATTGTAGGACAGACAGTCTGCACAATCCTGCTGTTCACCTGCAGTCCTGCATGGAGCAATGTGGTCAAATGTATCTGGATTTTTTCCATGTATACCCTGACCTTCTCCATCTTCGCCACTTTCCGCAACGCTGCGGCTAACCCTTACACCATCCGCCATTTCAGCAACAACCCTGCGCTGTTAAAAAAGGTTGCATCCTATGGCAGCATTGTCACCATGGCCGGCTCCATGATCATGAGCACCCTGTTCCCTGTCCTCATGGCCCGCGTGGCCACCACGGCTTCCGGCTGGACCGGACTCATTGCTATTGTCATGATTCCCGCCACACTGATAGCTGTACTGCGGTTCCTCCTGTGCAAGGAAGATCCTGCTGTGGATGCCAACTCCAAGCAGGAGCACATCCGTCTCAAGGAGATTTTCACACTGTTCAAGCGCAACAAATATGTCTGGCTGTACGCCGCCGTCATGCTCTGCTATAATATTATCACCAATCTGGCAGTAGGCTCCTATTTCTTTAAGTGGGTCATTGGCAACGTAGGACTGGCGGGAATGCTGTCAATAGTGTCCATCTTCCTGCTGCCGCTGATGGTTGCTTTCCCCTGGATCATGAAGAAGATCGGCTCCATGGGCAAGATGATCACCTATTTCTGCGGCGTGGGCATCGTGGGCTATATCATCTGCTTCCTGTCCGGCTCATTTCTGCCCGGCGTGCTAGTCGGCTATGTGCTGGGACAGTTTGCTACTTTGCCTCTGGCATATTATGGGGTACTGTTTATCATGAACATCTGTACCTATAACGAGATGATCGGTCTGCCTCGTATGGACGGCTCCTCCGGCATTATCGCCAATTTCTGCACCAAGGTTGGTGCTGCCCTGGGTACTTATGTGACTGCTTTTGTGCTGATGCTGGGCGGCTATATCTCTGCGGAAAACGCCGTGGAACAGCCTGCCAGCGCACTGATGATGATGCGTGTGGACTTCTCCGTGGTGCCGGCTATCCTGTTGGTAATCATAGCCGTCTGCTGCCTGGCATTCTCCAGACTGGAGCCGAAAGCCGCTGAGTTTGAGGCAAAGAAAAAGGCTGCTACAGCCTGTATCAATGACTAATGATTATGATTTTTTGGAAACCGCCAATGGGTAGGTCATGAAGGAGAAAGAATATGTGCGACAAACGTTTTTATCAATTTCGGGAAAGCTGGAAAAAATATCTGTTAGGCGCACCGGATGTGCGCTGTGAGGAAGCCTTGCGAAGCATAGAAGTCATGGCAGAGTTCTGGTCTGGATATGAGCGGCCTGCCCCTGAAACAAAGGGAGCTGATCTGCCTCTTCCAGTGCTGTTGTACGCAGGTGTCCGAGCGCTGGCTATGGGGTACTGTACAGCAGGCAGCCGGTATTATGGACAGCCTGCTGTCCTGGACTATCTGTTGGAACGCCTGGATGACCTCTATCAATTATATTACAATCCTGACATAGACAGTCCAGACTGGTGGGCACTGGAAATTGGCATCCCCATGCGGCTTCTGGACACCCTGATTTTGCTCTATGATGTACTGCCACACCGAGAATCGCTGACAACAAAGTATACCGAGCCCATGTTGTGCTTCCGGGATGCCTATCTGAAGTCTTCCCATGGAAAACCGGAGACTGCCTCCAACCTGATCTGGAAATGCCATAATCTGCTGTTGACCGCTGTTCTGCGGCAGGACAATGCTCTGCTGGCATGGGTACAGGAAAACCTGCCTCGCAGCCTTGCATCTGGCGGGGAGATGAAGATCCCCGGAATGGGCAGTATGTACAATGACGGCTTCTATCCTGACGGTTCCTTTATTCAGCATTATGTGTTCGCCTATAACGGCGGCTATGGCAAGCATCTGATTATCTGCCTGTCCGGGCTTCTCTATGCTGACCGCGATATCGGGCTTCTGGCTTTCCCGGAGACAGAGCGCGCACGTTTGGGAGAGCTGGTCTGCAATGCATATGAGCCGCTGATCTACAATGGGCGTTTCCTGGATCTGGCCAGGGGACGAGAACCCTCCCGCTATAATCTGGAGGATAAGATCACAGGCAGGCTGGTAATGCGCGCCCTGTGCTACCTGCAGGCTGTCCTTCCTGCCGCAGACCGCATACGCGTTCGGGCCATGCTCAAGGAATGGATGCTGCACAGCCACAATGAAATCCTGCGGGACGAAAATCCCTTAAGCGAATACTGTCTGCAGGCCTCCGTAGTCCCCCTTGCGCAAGACATCCTGCAGGATACCGCTCCTGCTCGCGGACCTCTCATCCTGCATAAAAATCTCGGTGTGACGGCCAAAGTCGTACACCTCACCTCAGGTTGGGGGCTAGGGATTTCGATGTACAGTAAACGTATTGCCTGTTATGAACACCTGAATGGAGAGAGCAAGAACTTCTGGCATATTTCTGATGGGGTTACTTATCTGTATACTGCGGATGCTGACCAGTATAACGGCGATTTCTATGCCACGGCGGATATGCAGCGCCTGCCCGGTACCACAGTAGACCGGACAAGCGCCCGCATGGATGCCGGATACTATAACTGGTTCATGCCGGATTCCAAGAATGTCTATGACTGGTCTGGCGGCTGTACCGTAGATGATGTGAACGGCATCGCCGGTATACGGTATCAGGGGCAGGGAAGGGGACTTGTCCGCAGCCTGGAAGCCCGCAAGTCCTGGTTCATGTTTGATCAGGAGGTGGTGGCACTGGGCTCCGGTATCAGCAGCGACACGGGGCATGAAATCAATACTACCGTTGACAATCACCGCCTCCTGCCTGATGGCAGTAACCTGCTGCGCCTGGACGACGGAGCGCCCATAACATGCAAGGAACTAGGGACCCGCTATGCAGAAGGCTGTCCTGTGAGAAATATTCACCTGACTGGCAACTGCGGGGCAGGCTCTGACATGGGATATGTTTTTCCAAAGGCCACCTACATCCATATTTTGTGTGAGCAGCGCCGCGGCAGTTGGCAGCAGGTAAATGATGGCAATCCGAATACACCGTGTACAAATTTCTTCGCTACCCTGTGGTTCGACCATGGAACTTCTCCTAAGGATGCTTCCTATGCCTATATTCTGCTCCCCGGTGCAACGGCTGAGCAGACTTCCAGTTATGCTATCTCGCCCGGCGTGGAGATTCTGGAAAACAGTCTCTCTGCCCACGCTGTGCGCAAGGCAGATGACAATCTTGTCTGTGTAAATTTTTGGGGAGATGAGCCTTACACCTGCGCAGGTATCACCTCGGACAAGGCTGCCAGTATTATGCTGCATACTACAGAGAATGGTGCGGAGTTGGCCGTAGCTGATCCTACCAACAATGACGCTATCCTGACCCTTACTCTGCCGCAGCTTCCCGGCACCTTGCAGCCGAACCACCGCATAACGGTATGCCAGGCTGATCCTATGACTGTAACTATAGATACTACCGGACTGATGGGAGCATCGGTGCGCATTCTATTTGCATGAAGCTTTCCGGGACGTTGCCTACGTCCCGGGATCTCATTGCTATACCAAATTCCATTACTGCATATTATTTTATTTTCCAGCCATCAAACTCTGGTATACCCTGCACATCATATGGGAGGGCTCTATTTTTACGGCCTCCCTCAGATATCCGGCCGCTCTCTCCTTATTCCCCAGCCCTAGGTTTCCGAGAGCCATCAGGTAATAGCAGTGTGCGCGGTTGCGCAGGGTATAGTCCTCGTCAAAGATCAGGAACTCCGGCAGGGAAACTGCAAAGTATTGAATCTTCACCTGATCCTCCAGATGCCGCTCGCCGTAATCGATGAGGCGGTAGAATCTGGCTTTTGCCTCTCTCACCTTGCCCAGCTTCAGATAGGCCAATCCCTGGTAGAAAATCATATCGGCAGGCTGGTCATTGTAATACATTGCCCCGGCAGGCTCATCGGTGCCCAAAATGGCATTTTCAAAACATTCCTTCGCTTCCTCTTCCCTGCCCTGGCCCTCCAGTGCAAGTCCCAGATGGTAGTAGAGGTGGTTGTCCTTCGTCCCCTCCAGTTTTCCCTCTCCCAAATTTTCAGGATAAACGAAAGCCTTGCGCAATAGCTCCTCGGCTTTTTTGTAATCTTTTTCCTTAAGTGCCGCCTGGGCCAGTGCCAGAAGCGACAGCGTATACTGGGTCGTAATCTTTCCTTCGCCGCCCTCCCAGGGATGGAACTTATGGCTCATGATGCAGTCGTAGGCTTTTTCATGGTTCCCTGTCAGGTTGACCAGCGTAATGTATTCAATGTACAGGTCATCCCTTCCTTCCAGGAGCTCTGCGTGGGCCTCATAATCCGCCAGCCGCTCTTCGAAGCTCCATCCCAACTTTTTGTGAAGCTGATCCAGCTCCAGGAAGATGCGCACATCGGCAGGGTTCAGGGCAAAGGCTTTCTCCAGTTCCTGTTTTGCTTTCTCCGGTTCCTTACATTTGTTGTAATAAGCCAGGGCCAGGTTGCGGTGTACTGTAGGGAAAGCGTCATCTGTCCGGGCCGACATCTCCCACAGCTTTACCGACTCCTGCCACTGCAGCTTGTCGTAATACAGGCAGCCCAGGTAGTAGGGCGCTTTTGCGCGACAGCTTTTGCGGATGGCGAAGCGCAAGACTGCGATGTCTTCCAGTTTGTTGGGGAAGCAGTAGTCAGGGGCACAGCTCTCCGCCTGGGCCAGTATGCCGCTTACCTCTGCCTCCGGTTTCCCCATCAAGGACAGATAGTAGGCCTTATAATAGGAAAGCATGGGCCAGTTCTTCGTACAGCTCTCCAGCAGCGCGACCGCCTCCCCATAGGCGCCCCATTCCCCATAGTCCCTTGCCGCCATCAGATAATTTTCCACGAAATTCCGCATCAGGCTGTTCAGCGCCTGCCGTTTTTCTCCTTTTTCGTCGCCCTCCAGAAGAATCCGCTCGTTGCCTGAGACAAAGTCAAAGGAATCCAGCCTCAGGTTGTCCTGCACCTGGGCCAGGGCCTCCTGGGTCTTTCCCATCCTGCGCAGCAGATATGCTTTCAGCCCCCTGGCTTTCACATTGTGGGCATTCTTCACAAGGGAACGCTCAATATGCTCCAGGGCGCGTTTTATCCGCCCATGCCTGGCATCGATGGCCGCAAGGTAGTAGAAGCTCTTCTCCTGCTGCTCGCTGCTCCATGTGGCTTTGTAAAAGGCGTCATAGCTCTCATCGTCCTTTCCCTGGTAGAGCAGGCACAGCCCTAACAGGTAATAGGTTTCACTATGGTAAGGGTTCGGGTTCCGCTCTATAAGCCGCTCCAGGGCTTTCTCCAGGAATACTTTCGCTTTTTCGAAGCATCCCCTGCGCATCAGCAGCAGGCCGTAGGCATTGTTGATGCGGATATCGCCGGGATCCCGCTTCAGCCCCTCCAGGTAATAAGGATCCGGCAGATAAGTGGCGTGACGGTACTGCTCGATATGCTGCCCGGTCAAGTACAGTTCCTCGCAGGTCTGGATTTCGGCAGGCTCCTTTGCCGCCCTGGCGGGTTCAGGCAGTTTGGGGATTTTCGGCGCTTCCGGGCGGTATTCCACCAGGCACTCGCCCTCTGCGCTGTAGATTGCAAGGCACAGCTCCTCCTCTTTCACGCCCCGGCCTGAATCCGTCCCCGGCATCGCCTCCCCCGGTCCGTGATTCTTCTGCTCCGCTTTCAGGCACGGCACTTTGGCCTCATATACTGCCACCGGGCTCATGTCGGCCGTCTCCTCCAGGACTAACTGCCCGGCAGCCCACAGCTTCACCACCGCCCCTTTCCGGACGCTTGTGGCGTATGCCTTTATCTCTGCCATCGTCCCGTCATAGGACAGGGTGACCGCCGCCTCGGTAGTGGCGTTCTTCACCTGCCCCACGCCCTTATAGGGCATGAAATACTGGCGGAACACCTTTTCCTCAAAAGGCTTCAGCCATGTGAAGTCCGGCTGGTTGTCGGTGAACACCCCTGTCATCAGCTCCACATAAGGGCCGTCCTCGTCCGTCAGGTTCCTGTCCCAGGCTTTCCCGAAGTCCCCGCATCCCCAGGTCCACTGCTTCTTGCCCGGGGAGACATGGTGGTCGGCCACATGCAGGATGCCTGCCCCCACGCCGTAATCATATCCCCCCACAAAGTCATATTTGGATTTTTCCGCCATATAAGAGGTAGGCACCGGAATATTCTTGTAGCGGGAAATGTCTACGCCATCGCTGTAGTCTTTCTTATAGTAGACGCCGGTGGCGATGGGGAACCGGGACACGTCCCTCTTGCCGTGGTCCATCACCGCGTGGACGTCCGGCGGGAACACGGACTGAGTGTTATCATTCACCGGAACTGCCGGGTTCGCCCACCACAGGAAAGTCTGGGGCATTGCAGTCCGGTTGTAGAGCTGCCCGGTGATCTCTATGTATGCCCTGCCCGGATACAGGCTGATCTTCGTGATTCCCTTTGTGCCGTACATCTGATCCACATCATGCAGGAGCACGGACACGCTGCCGTCCTCCTTTTCATCCAGCACATAGTCCACAGGCAGATAGGTGGTAGGCCTGTGGTGCTGGGGCCAGTTGAACTCGATGCCGCCGGAGATCCAGGGGCCTGTGAGCCCCACCAAGGCAGGCTTAATCACATGATTGTAGTAGACAAAGTCGTAACCGTTTGTCTTGTCATAAGCCCTCTGGATACGTCCCCCCAGAGCGGGAAGCACCATCACTTTCAGGTATTCGTTTTCCAGAAAGACTGCCTCGTACTCCTTATCCACTTTGGTATCGCTGATTTTCTCGATGGTGGGATAGGGATATACCTTTCCCGTGCTCCCCTGGTAGACCCGCTTGTCCAGGAAGATAGGGTTCTTCTCCGCCTCCCCGATCTCGTAGGTGGGAATCGTAACCTTTTCGACCCAAATTGCTGCATTGCTCATTTTTGCTTTCCTCCGTCTTTCTTGTTTTTTCAAGTTATATTTATTTTACTGCGGATAATTCGGTGCCTCAATAGGATAAATTGTGGTCTTATTTAGTTTTTTTGCTCTTGTTATTCTAAGGACAGCTTGTTATAATGTCTTTAGGAAATTTCCCATACTTCCGAAAAAAGGAGACTTGAAATATCATGTTATCACAAGAAGAGTTCGTTGCGTCCAGTTCCAGATATTATGTTTATGCTCCCAGCAGAAATGCTTTGGAGATGTTCCTGTATCCGCTACAGTGCGGTCATTTCACCTATGAACCCGGATACCGTCTCGTCCGGGAGTCCTTTGACAGCTTCCTGCTGATGTACATCCGGAAAGGAAACTTGCACCTGGAGACGGAGGGGCGCCTGCAGGATGCAGGGAAAGGGCAGTTGGTTCTTCTGGACTGCTACACGCGCCATGCTTATTCCACGGACACCGGCCTAGACTGCCTGTGGTGCCATTTTGACGGTGTCACGGCAAGGCACTGGTATCAGAACATTATAAGCCGCGTAGGCAATGTGTTCTCCCTGCCGGATCCGCAGCCCATTGTCAGCAAGCTGACTTCCATCTATGATACATTCGACACCGGGGATACTGTCCGGGAGCCCCTGCTGTCAAAATACCTGACGGATATTCTCACCGCCATCCTGCTCTATGCCCCCTCTGACGAGAAGACGAACGCCCATATAGGCATCGCGGAGAAGATTACCGCCTATATCAGCGAGCATTTTACGGAAAACCTCTCCGTAAGCCAGCTTGCCTCCCTGGCGGGATTGAGCGATTACCATTTCATCCGCATCTTCAAGAAGCAGACCGGCTTTACCCCCCATGAGTATGTGCTGAACACCCGAATGAACATGGCAAGGTATCTGTTGAAAAATTCGGAACTGTCGGTGAAAGATATCTGCTTTTCTGCCGGATTTTCCTGTGAGAGCGTGTTCTGCAGCGCCTTTAAGCGGATGGAGGGGATGACGCCCGCGCAGTACAGGGAGCATGGGTAAACTGATTTTCTGAACAAAGCACAAATAGGGAGCCAATTTACAGCACAAAATCATATCATAATATTGATTGAAAACAGGGCATAATTATGGTATAGTATATCCATAAAAGTTAAGGGAGGTTATAAAATGCCGCAGATCATACCCATCAAAGATTTAAAAAATACATCCGAAATTTCCGATATGTGCCATAAAGCAGAAGAACCTATCTACATTACAAAAAACGGATATGGCGATATGGTAATCATGAGTATGGAGATATATGAAAAAACATTGCAGCAAATCGCCATGTATCAGCACATCGAGATATCCGAGAAGCAGATAGAAAGCGGGCAGGTCAAGGAAGCCCGAAGCGCCCTGACGGGGATGAGGTCAAAATATGGCTTATAAGCTGATCATTACAGAGCATGCAGATGACTTGCTTGATAACCTGATATATCACTTACTGTATCGGCTGAAAAATGAGCAGGCCGCCCGGCATCTGTTGGATGGGCTCGAAAATGTGTATGAACGTCTGGAAAATAATCCTCTGCAGTTTCCACTTAGCAAAGATGCCTATTTGGCAGGTAAGGGTTACCACGAGGCGATTGTACCACAGATGAAGTATGTGGTAATATTCAGCATAAAAGCGGATGTTGTAAATGTAGTCGGGATATTTCATCAATTAGAAAATTACCAGAGAAAGGTGTAGCGCCATCCTGAAACAGTGCAGCAACTAATCTCAACA
>CANOFO010000015.1 GCA_947565305.1 uncultured Lachnospiraceae bacterium
GCAGATTTTCAAGAACTCCCTGACAGGGCTTCCGATTGGCGGCGGCAAGGGCGGCTCTGATTTTGACCCCAAGGGCAAATCTGACCGAGAGGTTATGGCGTTCTGCCAGAGCTTCATGACAGAGCTCTGCAAATATATCGGAGCAGACACAGACGTTCCGGCAGGAGATATCGGAACCGGTGCAAGGGAAATCGGTTACATGTTCGGGCAGTATAAGAAAATTAAGAGTGTCTATGAGGGTGTGCTGACTGGAAAAGGACTTTCTTACGGCGGCTCCCTGGCACGTACCGAGGCTACCGGCTATGGTCTGTTATATCTGACAGAAGAGATGATGAAATGCAACGGCCATGACATGAAGGACAAGGTGGTATGTATATCCGGTTCCGGTAACGTGGCAATCTATGCAACCCAGAAGGCACAGCAGCTTGGAGCCAAGGTTGTGACTGTCAGCGATTCTACCGGATGGGTATATGACCCAGAAGGAATTGATGTTGCCTTGTTAAAGGAAGTAAAAGAAGTGAAACGTGCACGTCTGACGGAGTATGCAGCAGCAAGACCGAGCGCAGAGTACCATGAGGGACGCGGCGTATGG
Organism: uncultured Lachnospiraceae bacterium; assembly: GCA_947565305.1. GTDB lineage: Bacteria > Bacillota > Clostridia > Lachnospirales > Lachnospiraceae > Petralouisia. Next base: position 593 of record CANOFO010000015.1, read on the forward strand.
TCTGTGAAATGTGACATTGCTCTTCCTTGCGCTACCCAGAATGAGCTTCTCCTTGAGGACGCAAAGCAGTTGGTGGCAAACGGATGCATTGCAGTAGCAGAGGGCGCAAACATGCCTACAACTTTAGAGGCAACGGAGTACTTACAGCAGAACAAAGTTCTGTTTGCTCCTGGTAAGGCTGCAAACGCAGGCGGTGTGGCTACTTCCGCATTGGAGATGAGCCAGAATTCCGAGCGTCTGAGCTGGACATTTGAGGAAGTGGACAGCAAGCTCAAAGACATCATGGTAAATATTTTCCATAATCTGGATGACGCTGCAAAACGTTATGGCAAAGAGGGCGATTATGTAGTTGGCGCTAATATTGCTGGGTTTGAGAAAGTGGCAGAAGCTATGATTGCCCAGGGCGTTTGCTAATTACTGACAGTAATGATTATGATTAAGAAAGAGACGGACTGGCACCAGGCAGGACGATAGATGAAGGAGGAGGCTTCCGCATTAAGATTAAGGCTTATTGCGGCAGCCTCTTTTCTTCTTCTATAGGAAAGACCTTGTCATGCTAAAGCGTGAAAGTATCCTTATTTATAGAATAATAATAATATGCGCACTCGTGCGAATGGAAGATGCCACTGCGTGACAGTCCTAAGGAATCCCCCAGGCAAGCCTGGTACCCCTTAGGACAAATCCGCACTCGCACAAAGGGGGAACAAATCTATGAAAAGAAAAATTCTGATTGTTGACGATGATGAAGATTTATCTTTTATCATCCGTGAAATGCTGGAAAACCATGGCTATAGCGTGAGCTGTGCCGAGAGCGGAGAAAAGGCTTTCGAGAAGCTTTCTGGTGACACGTTCCATTTGCTGCTGCTGGATATTAATCTGCCAGGGACGACAGGGTTTGAACTTTGCCAGGAACTACGGAAAGTCTCAAATGTGCCGGTGATTTTTGCAAGTGCGAGGACCAGTGAGACGGACCGTATTACCGGATTTGACATCGGTGGTGACGATTATCTGCCTAAGCCATATTCCATGAAGGAATTGCTGTCAAGGGTAAATGCGCTGATACGCCGGGCTTATGGGTTCTCAGAAGAAGAAAAGACAGTGAATTTTGGGGATGTTTCTGTCAATGTCACCGCGCGGACAGTGACGAAACATGGGGAGCCCATTTCCCTGTCACTGCGTGAATTTGATTTGTTGTCTTATCTTTGCGAGCATAAAAATACGGCGGTATCCAAGGAGAAGATTCTCAGCGATGTCTGGGGCGCATTTTCCCTGGTGGAACCTTCTACACTGACCGTGCATATCCGTTGGCTGCGGGAGAAATTAGAAGATAACCCAGCGAAACCTGTGTATATCAGGACAGTTTATAAGGTGGGGTATATGTTGGAGGTTGCGGATGAAACGTAAAATTTTGGGGATGACAATTATATTTTCACTGGCAGTCATGCTGCTTTCGGGGTGGTTTTACTATTCAGCCAAGGGTGTGGGCGTGCAGGATAAAAAATCAGGTTATATCGTTGCACTGAATGAAATCAGTATGCTGAATAAAAATGGCAATGACAGGCAGGCGGAAGAAAAAATTGCCGCTTTGCAGGAAGACATTCGTCTCTTGCAGGAGAAGGAAAGCGGTGTCATATTTATACCAGTGATGTGTTTTGTCTGCGTTTTGTTTTTTGTAGTGGCGTTTGGTTATATTTATCTGGCAATCTTGCGGCCCTTTGATAAGATGAAAGAATTTGCAGTTAAAATATCCGCGGGGGATTTTAACCTGCCGCTGAAATACCAGCGTTCCAATTATTTTGGGGAATTTACCTGGGCATTTGACAGCATGAGAAAGGAAATTACAAAGGCAAGGACTTGTGAGAAAGAAGCTATAGACAACAACAAGACCGTGATTGCCACGCTGTCCCATGATATCAAAACGCCAATTGCGTCTATCCGCGCGTACGCGGAAGGCTTGGGCGCATCTATGGACAGTTCTTATGAGAAGCGGGAACGGTATGTAAGCGTGATAATGAAAAAATGTGATGAGGTGTCGCGTCTGACGGATGATTTGTTTCTTCATTCTATCTCTGATTTGGATAAACTGCAGATTATGCCTGAAAAACTGGAAATTTGTTCCTTTATGGAGGATATGATACAGGAGATTTCCTCTTCACATGGTGACGTGACATTTCGCAAGGCGGATTTTACAGCTTATGCAAATGCAGACAGGAATAGGCTCACACAGATTGCGGAGAATATTATCAATAATGCGAGAAAGTATGCCAAAAGTGGTATGGATGTGTTCCTTGTCAAAGAGGATGGCAGGGTTGCGCTGCATTTCCGTGATTATGGCGGCGGAATCCCGGATGAAGATATGCCGTTTATCTTTGGTAAGTTCTACAGGGGCAGCAATTGCGGGGATGCACAGGGTTCAGGTCTTGGGCTTTATATTGTGAAATATATTACGGAGAAAATGAGCGGGAGTGTGACGCTTATAAACCGCAGCGAGGGACTGGAAGTTGTGGTTAGGCTGCCGGAGTGTGGGTCATAAAGGAGAGTATTATAATTATTGATATGTAACCAGGACGCTTTAAACGCCCCGATTTTTCCGGGCCATAGGGTAGCCATTTCCCTGGAGGTCGGTGGTGATATCGTTAAGATGCTGTTTTTTGGATGTTTTTTTCTTCTCATTAATAATGCCTCCTTCCCATGCTCCTTTTGGCGTTGTGTAAATGGCTTTATCTTTGTCGGTTGCCTTCATTCGTTTCCTCCTAAATTTTGATATGATTAGTATAACCGGAAAATAAGGAATTAATTCTCTCAAAATTTTACTTTTATGCATTTCCGGAGATACATGCTTAAGGACTTCTTAATATCTTTTGGGATAAAATGGGCTTACCAAACGAAAGGAGCAGAATGGAGAAATGAAACAGACTATTTTGTCAGCAAAAGATTTGTGTAAAAGCTTTGCACACAATGGCGGGCAGCTGCATGTGCTGTCTCATGTAGATATGGAGTTATATGAGGGTGAATTTACGGTAATCATGGGCGCCAGCGGTTCCGGGAAGTCCACGCTATTGTATGCACTGAGCGGCATGGACCGGGCGACCGCCGGAGAGGTACTCTATGGCGGTAAGGATATCGTGAAATTGAAAGAGAAGGAATTGGCAAAGCTGCGCCATAGCGATTTCGGCTTTATTTTCCAGCAGATGCACTTGGTGAGCAACCTTACGCTCTTAGAAAACGTTGTAGTTCCAGGGTATCTTAATAAGGACCAATCCGCCAGCGAGGTCAGGAACCGGGCAGAACAACTGTTGGAAAAGATGTCTGTTTCCCAGATTAAGACACATCTGCCGTCACAGGTGTCAGGCGGGGAACAGCAGAGGTGTGCTGTGGCGAGGGCAGTCATCAATGAACCTAAGGTGCTTTTTGCAGATGAACCTACGGGCGCCTTAAACCGTAAGAATACCACAGATGTCCTCGACTTGCTGTCAGAACTGAACCGCGAAGGGCAGAGCGTGCTGATGGTTACCCATGACCTGCGGGCGGCGCTTCGGGGAAACCGGATTCTGTATCTTGAGGATGGGAAGATTATCGGTGAGCTGAAGCTTCCAGATTACAGGACAGGCGATGAGAAAGCAAGAGAAACGCAGGTAAACGCATGGCTTACCTCGTTGGAATGGTAGGTGGCGTCATGGAGATATTAACATTATTAAAAGCAAACATCCGTCACAAGAAAGGCTCGTTTATGAGCGTGGTACTGCTGACAATGATTATTGCCATGTCGGTGACGACCATTTTAGGTATTAAAGAAAGTGCATTTGAGGGCGTATATGCGTCTCATGAGAGAATGGCTACGCCGGATTTGTGGGTAGAATATTATGCATATAAATTGACAGATGAAATGATAAATGAGGTAAAAAGCGATGCAAGGGTGGAATCTGTAAGTTTGGATGAATTCTTTTTTGCAGACAAGAGCGTTATGAATGGGAATGAGTACACAAATAGCGTGATGATAATGAAAGCTGATGAAGATACATCATTGGTGGAAGATGACCTGAGTGGATTCAGGGATGAAGCGCCTGAACTGAAAAAAGGGGAGATATATGTTCCGCAGGGACTGCTTTCTAATGTTGAGGGGAAGGTTGGGCAAAAGGTTACGCTAGAGACGATTGGCGGGGATTTTGCATTTACTGTGAAAGGAGTGCTTCTGGACCCTTATTTCGGCGCTTCTGTGATTGGCTGGAAGAGATATTGTATCAGTGAAGAAGATTATGATGAGATAAGGGCCAAGATTGAGCAGAAGGAAACGGAAGAAAGTCATGCCATCGGAAAATACATGGAAATTAATAAAGCGGATAACTGTCTGCTTACGCTGCCGCAATTTCGCCGGCAGCTCAATCAGGATACCGGGGTTGTGGATATGGGCAATGGTTCTCTCACGAGGGATATGTCAATTTATTATACAACATTGTTTCCACAGATAATATCATCAATTCTAATGGTATTTATTATGCTGCTGCTGGCAATTGTCCTCATTGTCACGGTGCACAGCATTTCCATGGAAATCGAGAGCAATTATGTCACTTTTGGCGTACTGAAAGCGCAAGGGTTTGGAGCAGGCAAGATTCGTATCTTATTTCTGGCGCAATATCTGCTGGCAGAAATAATAGGAGCGGTTTTGGGAATTGCCGTTAGTATTCCGTTCATCGGCGTGTCTGCCAATATTTTTGCAGCGATAACCGCTGTGCCTGCCGTGCTGTCTGTACCGTTCGGGCTTATAGGACTTTTGCTTAGCGTACTTTTTGTCCTGTCGGCAGCTGCGATATTGTTTGTCACAGTTAAGATTAAGCGGATTTCTCCTGTGCGTGCCATTTCAGGAGCGAAAAAGGAAATCTACTTTGACAGCAGGCTGAATGTTCCAATCGGCAGTAAATTTCTCTCGGCGAGCCTTGCATTCCGGCAGTTTACGTCAGCAAAACGCAGGTATTTGGGTATCTTTGCCATCGTTGGCATCCTGGTATTTTTTATGATGACAATCAATGTACTTTCCCATACGGTCAGTTCTAAATCCGCAAGCGAGTCAATGGGCATGGTGGTGACAGAGATTGATGTCATGCCAAAGAAACAGCTTGCGGAGGAAGATTTTGCAGAGATTGAAAAAGAGATAGGGCGGAATGCCAAGATAGAAAAAAAGTATTATTATAGAGTAGATTATTTTTCTTTTGAGGGAGAGCAGATTGTGTGCCAGCCGTATAAAGACCCCAGCGTACTCCCGCCGTTGAAAGGGCGCGCCCCCATATACGACAATGAAATCGCGGTATCCCCGATTTTGCTGGACGAATTTGGACTTGAAATAGGAGACGAGGTTACAGTAGGTTGGGAAAGGGAAAAAGAGAAATATCTGATTTCTGGCACGTTTCAGCTCATGAACGACGCGGGTCGCAGCTTTGTGATATCGCAAAAGGGTGCGGAGAGGATAGGCTATGAACGCTGGCTGTGGGGATGTTATTCTCTGGAGGAAGATGAGGAGACAGGGAAGATTGTCGATTCGCTCAATGAAAAATTTACGGATAGGATTGAAGCAAGGGAGAGTCAGGGGATGACGGATGGAACTTATCAGCTGGCTATTCTATTCATGCAGATGATAATCTACGTGTTCTCGCTTTTGTTTTCATTGATTGTCGTGCATATGGTCTGTGCAAAAGCGTTTGTCCAGGAGCGTACGGACATTGGCATTTATAAGGCAATCGGGTTTACGGTAGCCAAACTGAGGCTCCAGTTTGCCGTAAGGTTTCTGACGGCAGCTGTGTTGGGCTCTTGCCTGGGTGCAGTTCTGAGTTATGCCTTTTCTGCCAGGATATTGGAGCTGATCCTTTATAGAATAGGCATAACCAGTTTTAAGACAGCTTTTGGTGTGCTGACATTTGTTCTTCCGATTGCAGTGATTTGTTCAGGATTCTTTATTTTTGCATACTTGTCGTCAGGGAAGGTGAAAAAGGTGCAGATTCGGGAACTTGTGCAGTCTTTATAGTTTTGGCGACTAATAAATGTGAGAGAATTGCGCTTGTTTTCGCTTCTTTACACGAATAGCTGGGATATGTTACAATCCTTATGTTGTCATGCCCAATCCGGCAACGGAAAGGGGGTGAACATATGGATGTGTTATTCTCGCTTTTGGTTACCGTCATAGGTGGTGTAATTTGCCATTACATCATCAAATGGCTAGATGGTAATGACCATGACAATTAGCCTAAAAGAACCCCCCGGAGTGCAGTCCGGAGGGTTCTCTTTGTGAACATATGAATGTCACTCTCGCTTTGCCTATTGGCATTATAGCATATGCAGACTTTGATTGCAATATACTCTCGCTTTTTCAAAACAATTTCAATTTTTTCCGTATATTAATTCCCAAACAACCCTGCCCGCACCAGTTGTCTGCGAATCTGCGGACCGGCAGCCATGGCAAGGACCATTTTTGCCAGGTCGCCTGGGATAAAGGGTATTACGCCTGCCATCAGGGCGGCTTTCCAATCCATGCCAGCCTGGTAGGCAAGCCAGGCAGTGCCGAAAGCGTAGGCAACGATAGTGCCGCAAATCATGCCAAGGAGGCAGATAATCCGACTGGAAATGAATTTGTCAATCAGCAGCCCGGCAATCAGAGCCATGGGGAGGAATCCGATTAAATAACCGCCGGTAGGTCCCAGTAGTTTGCCGGGACCGCTGGTGAAGCCGGAGAATACCGGAACGCCGATAAAACCAATCAGCAGATAAATCACATAGGACATACAGCTAAATTTTGTGCCCAGCACATATAACGAGAAATAGATGGCAAGGTTCGTCAGTGAAATAGGTACTGGTCCAATTGGCAGAGAGAACGGCGCCAGGACGCAGGTAACAGCCGTCATCACGCCGATGACGGCGAGCTGGCGGGTGGAAAATTTGGGTCTGATGGGTGTGTTGTTTGTGGTTGCGGAAATGTTAGACATAATAAATATTCCTTTCTTGTAGTTTGACACGAGTATACTCCTGAGAAGAAATCGTTTTTTGCGTTTGCCTTAACGGAAGAACGATTTTTTTAGTCATTAGGAGTGACGTCATATCCCAGTTCCCTAAACATCTGCATATCCTCGCGGATGTTATTGCCGATGGTGGTCAGCATGTTGCCAGTAATGGCGGCGTTAGCCCCGGAGGTAAACAGCCGCTTGCCGCCATCCTCAAAATAAGCCCTGCCCGCTGCCATGCGGATATAGGCGGTGGGGTTGAGATAGCGGAATATGGCGACGGTGCGTACAATTTCATCTTCTGTCAGCGGCGGCAGTTCACCCAGAGGCGTTCCGGGGATGGGGCGGAGCGCATTTAAGGGAATAGATAAAATCTCCAGTTCAGAGAGGGAAAGTGCCATATCGATACGGTCTTCCCAGGTCTCACCCATGCCGATAATTCCGCCAGAGCAGACGTTAAGGCCGGCTTTTTTGGCAAGGCGGATTTTTTCGATTTTGTCCTCAAAAGTGTGGGTGGTGCAGATATGGGGGAAATTCCGTTTGGAAGTTTCAATGTTCTCATGGTAAGTTTCCACTCCGGCAGCTTTCAGACGCACAAAAGCGTCATAACTCAACAGCCCATTGGAGGAGCATAGGTGGACATTGCATTCCTTGTGCAGCCGTTCAAAAATTTTCACCAGTTTGTCCAGGTCTTTGCCAGCAACGGTGCGCCCGGCGGTGACGATAGAATAGGAATGTACGCCAGCGGCTTCTTTTTCTTTGCAGTCCCTCAAAATAGTGTCTTCATCCAGCATGTCGTAAGTTTCACAGCCTGTCTGGCTGAAAGCGGACTGTGCACAGAATTTGCAGTCTTCCCCGCATTTCCCGGAACGGCCGTTGATGATGGTGCACAGATGTACGCGGTTCTGGCAGAATGCCTGGCGGATAAGGTCTGCACCCTCGGCAAGTTCGTTAAGGTCTGCGTGTTCAAATATGGACAGGTCGTCAGAACGTGTCAGACGGCGTCCGTCGATGATTTCTTTCGCAAGTTTTTTCATGGTGGCTCCTTTTATGTATGAAAATTTTAATCTGAGTGGTATTATAATCGAACAAACCCGAAATGTCAACTAAGACATAAAAATAAGTTAACAATAAGCGGCAGACAACGAATGTGAACTATCCACAAAATAAAAAGAAAATAGGAAACGCCTACATTGGGAATCTGTCCAACACAATTCTCAATATAGGCGTTCATGAGCATAATATTTGAAGTATTAGAATCTGTTTACGAATTCAGGTATCAGGGCTTCACACTTATGGTTGCTATTCCTTTATTTTGTCAATATCTGTCAGGTTGACACCCGCTACTGTAAGTATGGCTTTTAAAGAAAGATATTTTGTCTTTAATTCTGCATATGTTTCTGTTGCATTTTCTTTTCTTGCTAATAACATATACTTCTGAATATCTTCAAAATCATCAATTGCTGCTTTGATAATTTCAAGTCCGTTTGGCATATATCCACCTGCCTTCTTTTGCTGTATGGTGACGTATGAAGCCCCTGCTCCATTAAAATCATAACATAGCTGAATGGAAGCCACAATAAAAATTAGATACAAAATCTATATTGGTTTTCGGTCTTTCAAGGACTGGTGTAATTTTAAAACTTTCCTGAAAAACAAAAAATAATCGAAATTGCGCATTTTTTGCTCGGAAATGGATTTGTTTTGCATTGACAAAGATATTATAATAAATTATATAGGTATTATGGGAAAATGGCAATGAGGCAGTCCGCGCATATTCTGTTTCTTACGGGGCTGACAGGTTGCCAGAAATCGTAACGTATAAAGAAGGAGAGGAAAGAGGAATCATGACAAGAAAGAAAAGACAGAGGAACAACCGGAAATGTTCTGCTGTACTGTCGCTTTTGCTGGCAGTGGCGATGCTGCTGGGGAGTTTGCCTTTGTCAGGCTTAACAGTGCAGGCGGCAGAGGAAGCGGCGGAAATTGAGTCTGTGGAAACACAGGCTTCAGGAGCAGCGTCAGGAAATGGCACGGCAAAGGAGCAGGATACCACATCATCCGGCAGCCGTTTCAAACACCCCGGGCTGCTCTATACGCAGGAAGGTTTCGATAAGATGTGGGAGAACGTGCAGAACGAGGTATCTCCCAACAAGGAGACATGGGATGCCTTGTGGTGGGACACATTTTCCAATCCCGGCTGGTGGCCTCGTCCCTTAGAGGGTGTTACCAGAGGGGGTGGTCGTGATAGCATCAACCAGCTGCGTATTGACATCAAACGTGCGCATCAGAATGCTTTAATCTGGAAAATCAGCGGCGATGAAGCGCATGGGGAGGCAGCCTGCCGGATTATCAACGCATGGTCTTCGACTATGAAATGGCTGGGCGGAAATGCGGACCGTTTTCTGGCAGCGGGGCTTCAGGGATATGAGCTTGCCAACATCGGGGAGATGATGCGCGACCATCCTGATTTTGACACGGAAGGGCTGCAGAATCTTCTGTTGAACGTATTTTATCCGATGAACGATGATTTCATGATTCGCCATAATGACGCCTATATCGGCAATTATTGGGCGAACTGGGAGCTTGCGAACCTTGCTTCCATGATTTCCATTGGCGTATATTGTGATCGGGAAGATATCTATGAACGTGCCTTGAATTATTTTAAGACCGGGAAAGGCAACGGTTCTTTCTACCATACCATGCCCTATGTCTTTGAGGAGGATGGGCTTGTGCAGTGGCAGGAGTCTGTGCGTGACCAGGGACATACAACATTGGGGATTGTGCTTGCCGGGGTTATTATGGAGACGGCGTGGAATCAGGGAGATAATTTGTACGATATGTCGGATAACCGTTTCATGAAAGCAGCGGAATATACGATACAGTACAATAGCCTTGGGCAGGATGTACCCTCCACAGGCTATGAATACCGGAAAGGGAAGAATGGGCAGGCGGAATGGTATGCTGGCGTGAACCCCTATCAGCGGGGAAACTGGCGTCCGATTTATTATCAGATATATAACCATTATGTGAACCGTAAAGGGCTGTCAATGCCCAATATGGACCAGATGATAGAGAATACACAGGGTACTTACATAGAAGGCGCGCCGGGAAACAGTTTGGATGAGCTGGGCTGGTACAGCCTGACCTATGCGAATCTGGACACACGCATAGAGGATGAGCCTGTGGAGGGCGAGTTGACGGACGGCGTTTACCGTATCCTGTCTGCCTCCAGCGGGAAATCTCTGGTTGTGAATGATGAGGGCAATCTTGCCTCGGCGGCAAAAGGCAGCAGGAAGGATGAATGGTGGCTGATTAAGAATAAAGGCGATGGAGAGTATACGCTTACCAATATGGTAACTGGCAAGTGCATGCAGGTGAACAGCAATGGCAATGCGGAAGATAAATATGGGTATTATTCCTATGGGACGCAGATTGGCACTGGGGATGCAGACGGTTCGTTAACGCAGAGTTTTGCATTTCTGGCGGAGAACGATGGTTCGTTCCGGATTGTGCCGTCTGTGAATTTCCTGGTATTGGCATTGGAAGGAAACAGTACGGAAGATAATACGCGGATTGTGCAGTGGCGCAACGATGCCTGGGGCTCTTATTGGAATTCCAACAACCCGGCACAGCGTTGGACGGTGGAGAAAGCAACGGAGAAAGCCGCAGAATTTACGTTTGACGATGAGGAAAGCGGCTTTCAGACAGATTATGCAGCTCTGGAAGGGGAATATGTGCTTTGCAGCCATGGGGCAGGAAGCGCCATATCCCTTGATGGAGAAAGTGGCTTCCAGACAGTTGTGACTACTACTGGCAAGAGCATTTTGGCGGGGGAATCCGCATTTACGGTATCTTTTGATATGCGTCCCAGAGCGGGGAAAGAAAATTGGGCATTCTATGCTGCGCCGGACAGCGAAAATCAGGTGCAGGCCCAGGCAACGTATATTGGCGTAAAGGAACTTAACGGAACTGTTACGGCGGAAGTATGCAAAAATGGCAGCATTTCAGAAGCATCTGCCTCAGTCAGCGACGAGGTGGGGGCAAACAGCTGGTATAAAGTGGCGGTGGCGTTTACGAAGACAGAGACCATTCTCTATATCAATGGAAAGGAAATGGCAAGGGCAGACAGGGCGTATGCCGTTTCTGATTTTCTGGGTGAGGATGGAATTTTACAGATTGGCAAGGCAAACCTTTTGGACGGCAAGGTGTTCAGCGGTGCGATAGATAATTTTAAGATTAGCGGTCATGCCATGTCAGAAAATGAGGCGTTGACGGAAGCGGCAGAGTATGCGGAGGGAAGCTTGCCGGAAATTCTGGCAGATTTTACTTTTGATGATGTAGAAAAAGGGTTTGCCGGAGGGGCGGCAGTTGCCAGAGGAGCATATAGCCTCAGAGACCATGATGGGGGCAAGGCTCTTTACTTAAACGGCTGGAGGGATTTCCTGAAAGTGACGAAAGCGGACGGCAGTTCCCTTGTTTCAGGCGGTCTGCTGAAAGAAATGACTATCTCCCTGCAGGTGAAGAAGGAAGGCGGAACCGGATGGGTGCTTTACGCTGCAGCTGACAGCAAGAGCCCGACAGTCGGCTGGGAGCAGTATATCGGTATTTTGGACAATAATGGAACCATTACGGCACAGCGTTTTAAAAATTCCGGTGTGCGTGCTGAGTATGCGGAAGCGGAAGGGCGCGCCGATATCTGGCATCACATTGCAGTTGTATTTACGGAAAATGATGTCACTATCTATGATAATGGTGAGAAGAAAAAAACCGTGGAGAGCAATGTTCCATTGTATGAAATCCTTGGTGGCGACAGTATATGGCAGATTGGCAAGGCAAATTGGGGGACTGGTGAATTCTTCCAGGGTCTTATTGATAATTTTAAAATAGTTTCCAGGGCATGGAGCGAGGAAGAGGTAAGGGAAGAAGCCCTGAAATATGTGGACAAAGGGCAGCTTCAGTCGGCAGTGGATAAACAGTACGCTGAGGAAGAGGAGAAGTACAACCAGGAGCGTGGACGCTGGGAGGCTTACCAGACAGCGCTGCAGACAGCACAGGATGTACTGGCAGATGAAGAGGCGAGACAGTCGGCAGTAGATGCAGCAGCGGAGGCTTTGGTTAAGGTGCAGGCATGGATGCGCATGGATGAGGCGCTGCATGATTCCATAGAGGAAACCCAGGAAGCGCAATATACCGTAAAGAGCTGGGCGCCTTACAAAGAAGCGCTGGCAAATGCCAAAGAAACGTATGCGAATGAGACAACAGATAGCGAGCCTGCAGCTGATGTTGTGGAAGCAACGGCAAAAGCGCTGCGCGATACACAGGGAGCATTGGTCAATAAGTCAGAGACGATTGCGGAAGCAACGGCAAAGATAACCGCTATCGGAGAGGTTGCTTTAACGCCGGAATGCAGCCGCAAGGTAATATTGGCAAGGCAGACCTGCAGCCTTCTTTCAGAAGAAGAAATGGCAGAAGTTACCAATCTGCCGCAGTTGGAGATTGCGGAAGCAGCAATGACAGATTATCTGGCGGAATTTACATTTGATAATGATGAGACTGGCTTTATCGGAGGCCAGGCAGTGGCAGACGGCGAATACGAGATTAAGAATGGCGTATTGTATCTGGACGGAAACGGCAAATCCCTGAATGTTGCCAAAGGAGATGGAAGCAGCCTGTTAAGCGGAAGGGATGAACTGACCATTTCTTTTGCGGCAAGCCCGGAATCCGGAAACAGCAACTGGATTTTCTTTGCCGCGCCAAATGATAATGCCCAGGAACTGAACCAGGAGAATTATCTTGGTATCATGGAGTTTGAGGAAGCGTTTACATCCGAGCGTTATAAGAACAGCGGTACAAGGCCGGATGCGGCAAGCGTGGCAGATGTCGATACTTCCGGCTGGGTATATGTGACGCTTGTATGTACGGCTGACAAGAGTACGCTTTACATCAACGGAGAAGAAAAAGCCAGTGCAGAGAGCAGCATCACTTTGTCTGATATCTTCGGTGAGAACAGTATCCTGCAGATTGGCAAGGGAAACTGGGGAAATGGTGAATACTATCAAGGTTATCTGGATAATTTCAAGATTCTGGGAACAGCAATGGCGCCAGCGGATATTAAGGCAGAAGCACAAGCGTATCTGGGAACAGCCTTGAATGTTAAGAAGGTAGACCAGGTAATTCAGCAGATTAACCTTATCGGGCTCGTGGAGGCAAATATTGATGTGCGGACGAAGATTGCACAGGCCCGTGAGCTTTATGAGAGCCTGACGGAAGATGAGAAAGAACTTGTCACCAACCTTGATGTGCTGGTAAGTGCAGAAGAGGTCTATCATGAACTGGCATCGGATGCGCAAGCGGTACTGGCAGATATCTCTTTCGATGGCGAAGGCGGTATCCAAAGCCCTGGCATAAAAGTTCAGGCGAACGGCACGCCGGTGTTTGTGGACGATCCGGAGAGAGGGAAAGTCTTATCCTTAGACGGAACCGGCAGCGTATGGCTGAATGTGACAAAGGAAGACGGCTCCTCCCTGCTGACGGGGGCGGAAGAGATTACCGTGTCTTATTACAGCAAGGCCGGCAGAACTGAGACAAATTGGGCATTTTTTGCGGCGCTCAACGGAGAGCCTCAGACATTTAATAACGAATACTATCTGGGTATCTTGGAAAATGGAAGCAAGGTTACGGCAGAACGCTATCTGCATGGGCGGCAGGATGTGCCGCAGGCGGATTATGGAGAAGGTTGGAACCATATTGTAGTCGTGTATGGCTCAGATTATACAAAAATCTATGTCAATGGAGAGCTTGCCCAGGAGAAAGCTGCCAGTGGCAATCTGAAAGAAATCCTCGGTGAGGACAGCATCTTGCAGATTGGCAAGGCTAACTGGGGCGAGGGCGAATATTTCCAAGGTCTGCTGGATGATTTCTCTATTTACAATTATGCATTTTCAGAGCGTGATATTGATATCCTGGAGGGCAAGATTGTAAATCCAAGACCATTGAAAGAAAAAATCCTGGAGACAAAAGTTATCAATAAGGATTATTATACGGCGGAAAGCTATGCAGCTTTGCAGACAGCGGTGAAAGCTGCGCGTAAAGCCGTTGATACCGTGATTACGCAGGATGAATTGACAGCTGCGCTGGATGCGCTGCAGGAAGCAGTAGATGCCCTGGAAAGACTGCCCTTGAATCATCAGGCATTATCGGAGAGGATTGCTGAGGCAAAAGCCATTGAGAAAGGCAGTTACACCAATAGCAGTTATGCAGCTTTACAGACAGCCATCGAAGACGCAGAAGAAGCAATAGACACAGCATTGCTGCAGGAAGAATTGGACGCAGCATTGCAGGCTTTGCAAGGAGCAATAGATGGTTTGGTATCCTTTGACAAAACACTATTATTAGATAAGATTACCGAGGCAAAGGCGATACAGCAAGGAAATTATACAGATGAAAGCTATGCAGCATTGCAGACGGCCATACAGTCGGCAGAGCAAGCAGCAGAAGCAGTAGAGACAGAGGAAGCGTTACGGGCAGTCATAGAGGCGCTGCAAGGCGCAATTGATAGGCTGCAGGAAAAAGATTCTGGAAACCAGGGCGGCACAAAGCCAGGAGAGCCTGGGAATTCAGGAGGTTCCGGGAATCCAGAGGAACCGCAAAAATCACAGCCGCTGCAAGCAGTAAGTTCTGTCAAAGCTGTGCAGCAGGCGACAGGCAAAGCGGTTAAAGTAAGTTATGGTAAGGTCAGCGGCGCAGAAAGCTATGATATTTACCGTTCCACCAAGCCAAACAGCGGTTATGCTAAGATTGGCAATGCCAAGAGCAACAGCTATGTGGACAAAAAGGTCAATGCAGCAAAGACTTATTATTATAAAGTGCTTGCAGTGGCTAAAACAGCGGAATGCAATAGCGCCTTGAGCGCGAAATACGCGAAGGTGAAAGTCCTGGCAAGCCCCAAAGCAAAAGTTAAATCATCTAAGGGCAGGAAAATCACTGTTTCCTGGAAGAAGGTGAAAGGGGCAAAGGGTTACATCGTATATACTTCCGCGAAGAAGAACAAGGGCTTTAAGGCGGCAAAGACCTTGAAGAAAGCGACTGCGGTGAAAGCTGTTCTCAAAGCCAAGAAGAACGTGAAGACATTGTATGTGAGGGTACGTCCTTACTATACAGAAAATGGCAAGAAAGTTATTGGCTCGTATTCTAAGACAATACGTGTAAAAGTAAAAAAATAAAATATAGATTTGAAATTTTGGGAAGGGAGCCGGATCTGATTATAAGGGTTCGGCTTTTTTCTAATGGAAAAACGAATGTAACTTTTACAGATAACTCATTCAGAAGAATAGGTTCAGAAGAATAGTTTTAAAAATCAGTTGTCGGCATCTTTCTTATGAATTATAATAGAGAAAAGATTACCTATATTTAGGAAAAAGAAGAAAGGAAGTGCAGAATATGTACCGGTTTACAGAAGATTGCCTGACAGGAATACGGCAGGTTGATGAGGAGCATGAGAAGCTTTTTAGCCTGCTCAATGAGACGCTGGACTTACTTCATAACGATATTTTGCAGGATAAATATCATCAGGTGCAGGCGATTTTAGAGGAATTGAAAAGATACGCGGACATCCATTTTGCCAATGAGGAAGCACATATGGCAGCAATCAATGACCCGGAGCTGGAGCTGCAGAAGCGGCAGCATATGGAATTCCGGGAGAGAATTGACGTTTTGGATTTATCTAATATTGATGCGATAGAGGGACAGCATGAGACATTAGAGGAATTAATGCGTTACCTGACCCGCTGGCTGTACCGCCATATTTTAAGCAGCGATATCATGATTGGCAAAATGCCTTCCAAGGAAGCGTGGAGGGAACAGGAGAATCCATGTGAGTTTACAGAACAGTACCTGACAGGAATCCCTTTGATTGATGGGGAGCATGAGACCTTGTTTGAGATTATCGGCAGGGCGAATGGACTGGTGAAAGCGGAGCTTCTTCATGATAAATATGATGAGATTGTGGGAATTCTCGGCGAACTCAGGGATTATACAAAAGAGCATTTCCGGGATGAGGAGGAATACATGGAGAGCATTCAGTATCCCGGGCTGGGAGCGCAGAAGCTGGCACATCAGGCGTTTGTCTCCAAACTGGAAGACATAGATTTGGACCAGGTAGACCAGAATCAGCAGGAATATCTGGAAGAACTGATGGAGTTCCTGTTTGGCTGGCTGTCTAACCATATTTTGAAGTCCGACAAATTGATTGGGGCTTAGATAAGGGAATATTCCAACACCGAACTGTTACAAGGAATGCCTTGTCTGCTGCAAAAACATCTTGTAATTATCGGGACGACAGTATAAAATAAATGTAGCATAAACGTTCCTGGAAATTGTTGGAAACGATTATATTTACATAGTTATTGCGCAGCAATTCATGGGATAAATAAGAAGGAGGTAATTTGGCAATGGAGACATTAGCATTTGGAACAAATCAGCGTGGGGAAAAAGCATCTCTGTATACATTGGAGAATAAGAAGCACACGGTAATCAAGGTGTCAGACCATGGTGCAACGCTGGTATCTGTATTGATTCCGGACAAGGATGGCATCGTGCGCGATGTGGTACTGGGTTACGATGAGGCGGCAGAGTATGACAGCCATAGCGGCTATTTTGGGGCAACCATCGGAAGGAACGGCAACCGTATTGACAAGGCTCAGATGATGATTGATGGCAAACTGTGCAAGATTCCGGCAAATGAGAATGAGAATAACCTGCACAGCGGTCCCAACGGTTTTGACCGCGTTGTCTGGGAAGTGAAGGAGCGCACAGACAGCAGTATCACATTTTTCCACCTCAGCACTGAGGAGGAACAAGGATTTCCAGGCAATCTCAAGGTGGAAGTTACCTATACGCTGACAGATGAGGATGCAGTGGAAATCAGCTACCGCGGAGAGGCGGATAAAACTACGATTATGAATTTCACCAACCACTCCTATTTTAATTTAGGCGGTCATGACAGCGGCTCTGTTATGAATCAGAAGCTGCAGATTCTGGCAGACTCCTATAATCCTGTCCGTGATTCCAAGTCCATTCCTACAGGTGAGATTGCGCCGGTTGCGGGAACGCCGATGGATTTCAGGACCATGAAGCCGATTGGGCAGGATATTGAGGCAGATTTTGAGCAGCTGAAATATACCGGCGGCTATGACCATAACTATGTGCTCAGCGATAAAGTGGGTGAGATGAAGGTTATGGCAAATGCATACTGCGAAGAGACCGGAATTGCCATGGAAGCTTCCACAGACTGCTGTGGGGTACAGCTTTATGCCGGTAACTTTATCACAGACCGGACCGGAAAGGACGGAAAAGCTTATAGTAAACGCTGTGGCTTCTGCCTGGAATCCCAGTTCTATCCAAACGCTATGAACCAGGAGAATGTGCCATCTCCAATTGTTAAGGCTGGGGATGTGTTTACGACAAAAACGATTTATCGTTTCTACGTGAAATAATCTTTCGCTTGGAGGGTTAGAGTTATTATAGTAAACGCAAAAATACTTTGCGTTTACTATAAGCCTCCGGCAGGATGCGCACGGATACACAAAGGAATTATGCCGCTTCGCGGCGTGTATCCGGCACAGGGAACAAATGAAAACGCAGGCGTTTTATTCGTTCCCTATAAAAAATAAGCAAAAGAGGATATTCCGGAGATTGGAGCAATCCCCGGGATATCCTTTTTATGAATGTGATGTGCAGTTATAGAAGGAAAAGGATGGAGAAATGCGGGAACAACTGACAAAGAGTGATGTAAAGAAAATAGAGGAAGAGATTGAGTACCGTAAGCTGGTGGTGCGCAAAGAGGCAATTGAGGCAGTAAAGGAAGCTAGGGCACATGGGGATTTAAGTGAGAACTTCGAGTATCATGCTGCCAAGAAAGATAAGAATAAGAATGAGAGCAGAATCCGTTATCTGGAACGTATGCTGAAGACAGCACAAATTGTTTCTGATACATCCAGGGACGATGAGGTGGGAATTAACAATACCGTTACCGTATACTTTGAGGAAGACGATGAGGAACAGGTATTCCGCCTGGTTACATCAATACGCGGTAATTCCATGAAAAATTTAATCAGCACGGAATCGCCGATTGGAAAAGCAATTCTTGGACATAAGGTTGGTGACCGCGTATCAATTAAAGTAAACGATAGTTACAGTTATTATGTCGTGATTAAACAAATTGAGAACACTGCCGAGGATGAAAATGATACTATTCGGGGTTTTTGATAAACTTCTCCAAGGAATGGGGAATATCTAAATCCTGCTGATGGTAAATGTGCGCCTGTTTTATCAGATAATTCTGTTCCTGAGGACCGAGACAGCGGTAAGTCTCAAGCAGGTCTTCCTCCTTGTCATCATAGCATTCCGGTGACAGGAAAGGACGCCTGATATCGGTAACTCCCAACAAGTAATCAATGGATACTTCAAAAAATTCAGCCAGACGGATCAAAGTGTCAAAATCTGGTTCACGGTCTTGCCGCAGATAGCCGTTCAAAGTAGACGGCGCAATATGTAATTCGGTTGCCAGCTGCCGCTGTTTGAGGTTCCGCTCCTCCAATAAGTTTTCAAGTCTGGTAGAGAATTTCATAAAATAGCCCTCTTTTGTTAAGAATTATAATTTCACTAATTTTGAGTTTTCCAGACGCTTTTTGTGCAAGATGTCTATGCTGCCAAAGGCAGCAAGACCTTTTGGTAGTAAAATATTGGTTATTATGGAAAAACTCAAATTCATTAATAGGTATTTTACGAAAAAAATGATATAATATACCAGAAATATGAGAAACACATACAAAATTCACATCTGCGGATTGTTGGCTGGAAAAATCATATTATTGCCAGCCGCCGTCCAAGGTAATGATTTGCCCGGTCAGATAAATGGGGGAGGTTATGACAGATAATGCAAGCTGGGCAGTTTCCTCGGCGCTTCCGAAGCGTCCAACTGGAATTTCTTCTGCAAGCTGCAGCCGTTCCTCCTTGGAAAAGCATTGGTTCATTTGGGTGTCAATGACGCCGCAGGCAATGGCGTTGACAGCGATATTGCTGGGGGCAAGCTCTTTTGCCAGCGCCTTGGTGAATGAATTGACGCCCCCTTTGGAGGCGGAGTAAGCCACTTCGCAGGAAGCGCCGTTATTCCCCCACACAGAAGAGATATTTAATATCCTGCCGGATTTATTGTGCACCATGTTGGGGATGGCACGCCGACAGCAGCAGAACAGTGAGGTCAGATTGGTTCTGATAATACGGTCCCATTCTTCCATGCTCATGTCTGAGAGAAGCCCAACATGTGATATTCCGGCATTATTAACGAGGACGGAAACAGAGCCAGTTGTCTTTTCAATCCTGTCAAATGCCTGATTTACAAAATTCTCATCGCCGATATCGCCCACCAGCGGAAGACATGGAACGTGGAAACTGTCTGCCAGCTCTGTTGCCAGTGCTTTTAACTCTTCGGCAGACTGCCTGCAGTTGATGGCGAGGGCAAAGCCAGCCCTGGCAAATTCTCTGGCAATGGCGTTGCCGATTCCGCGGGAAGCCCCGGTAATAAATGCAATTTCAGGTTTCATGGGTTGTCCCTCCTTGGTTGGTTTTGGATTGTAACCAGTACCATGCAAGCATGTGATTGTCTCCATTTGTTTTGACGAGTGAACTGTAACCATATGTTAGCCCGCATGTTTCAAAATGTCAAGAAATCTTGCAGATTAGCTAGGGATGTGTTAGAATAAGGACTAGGTAAATATTACCTGAAAATAAACAGCAAAGGAGTTGGACATCATGCGTATAACAATTAGCGGTAAGAATATCGAGATAACAGAAGGATTACGACAGGCAGTTGAAGATAAGTTATCTAAATTAGAGAGGTATTTCACTCCTGATACCGACATTTTAGTAACATTAAGCGTAGAAAAGGAACGCCAGAAAATTGAGGTTACCATTCCGGTAAAAGGAAATATTATCCGTTCTGAGCAGGTCAGCAACGATATGTATGTTTCGATAGATTTGGTAGAAGAAGTCATCGAACGGCAGCTGAAGAAATATAAGAATAAGATTATAGACCAGAAGCAGTCAGCGCCGAACTTCCAGAAGGAATACATTGACAAAGAGGTGGACGAGGACGAGGATGTTAAGATTATCCGTACCAAACGCTTTGACATCAAACCGATGTACCCGGAAGACGCCTGTGTTCAGATGGAGTTGCTGGGACATAATTTCTTCGTGTTCCTGAATGCGGAGACAGAGGAAGTGAACGTTGTTTACAAGAGAAAAGGAAATACTTACGGACTGATTGAACCGGAATCTTAAGGACAAGCCCTCATCTTTTGATGGGGGCCTTTGTTATGAAGTGGGCTTGCCCACTTTGTTACAATTCCTTGCCACATGCCATAAAATAGTATAAGATAACTGTGACTATAAAAATGGCTGAGGCAATGTCGGCATTTGCCAGAGAATCCAGCCAGGATAGGAGGATTGCCAAATGAATATTGTAGTGTTGGCAGGGGGTTTAAGCCCTGAGAGGGATGTATCGTTTATGACAGGTAAAAATGTGGCGGAAGCTTTGCGTGGGAATGGGCATCAGGTGATTTTGCTGGATGTCTTTATGGGATATGGAGACGAAGAGCAGGACCTTACAGGCATATTTGAACGTTCCCGGGAGGTCAGCGTTTCTGTTTCCGGTATTTCTGAGAAAGCGCCTGACCTTGCAGCGGTCAAGAAGAGCCGCAAAGACCAGAGTAGCTGTTTCTTCGGACCAAATGTGATTGCTATGTGCCGGATGGCGGATATTGTATTCCTTGCCCTCCATGGAGAAAATGGGGAAAACGGCAAAGTGCAGGCAGCGTTTGACCTGTATGGCATCAAATATACCGGAACCGGACATCTTGGCAGCGCGCTTGCCATGGATAAGGGCATTTCCAAGCATCTGTTTGCGACAAATGGGATACCCACGCCAGCGGGGATTTCAGTTAAGAAAGACAATTGTCCGTGGGATTTTAAGGATACTGGGCTTACGCTGCCCTGCGTGGTAAAGCCTTGCTGCGGCGGTTCTAGTATCGGCGTGTCCATCGTGCGCACGGAAGAAGAGTATCAGAATGCTTTAAAAGAGGCATTCCGCTGGGAGCAGGAGGTAGTGGTTGAGGCTTATGTTAAAGGCAGGGAATTTTCTATTGCCGTCATTGACTTTGCTGCGCTGCCGGTTATTGAGATTGCGCCACTGGAAGGATTTTACGATTACAAAAATAAATATGCAGCTGGCAGCACTGTAGAGACCTGCCCGGCGGACCTTCCGGCAGGAATTACTGACAATATGCAGCGCTGTGCAGAAGATGTGGCGAGAGTTCTGGGACTCGATACATATTCCAGGATGGATTTCCTTTTGGATGAAGAAAACCACTTTTATTGTCTGGAAGCAAACACCTTGCCGGGCATGACAGCGACAAGCCTGATTCCCCAGGAAGCGCAGGCGGTGGGAGTTAGTTTTGGGCAGCTCTGTGAAAAGATTATTCAGGTTTCTTTGGCTAAATACCAGCAACTATAAGGGAGGGCAACATGAAAGAATTGACATTGGAGCATATTGCACAGGCCTGTCATGGAACGTATGTGGGTGATCCTGCCAAACTGCAAACAGAGATTGCGGGAGCTGTCACAGACAGCCGGGAACTGGAGGAGGGCTACCTGTTTATCCCAATCAAGGGGGCAAGGGCAGATGGGCATGATTTCATCCCGCAGGTGATTGGCAAAGGGGCGGCAGCTGTTCTTTCGGAAAAAGAGTTAACAGATTGTGCGGTGCCTTACATCCAGGTGGCATCCAGCGAGCAGGCGCTCAAGGATATTGCAGAGTATTACCGCAGCCAACTTACGATTCCAATTGTTGGCATTACCGGCAGCGTGGGTAAGACCAGCACCAAGGAAATGATAGCTTCCGTGCTGTCGGAAAAATATTCAGTGTTGAAAACCAGAGGGAATTTTAACAACGAGATTGGGCTTCCCTTGACATTGCTGCGCATTCGGGAAGAACATCAGGCGGCGGTCGTAGAGATGGGTATTTCAGATTTTGGAGAAATGCACAGGCTGGCAAAAATAGCACGTCCGGATATCTGTGTGATTACCAATATTGGCATTTGCCATCTGGAAAACTTAAAGACCAGGGATGGCATCCTGCAGGCAAAGAGTGAGATTTTTGATTATATCAAACCGCAGGGGCAAATAGTGCTTAACGGTGAGGATGATAAACTTGCCACGATTAAAGACGTGTCCGGCATCCGTCCGATATTTTATGGATTCCCGCAGGAGCAGGAAAATAATGGGATTTGCAAGGAAATTTATGCAGACCAGGTGGAAAACTGCGGTCTGAAAGGCGTGAAGGCGCAGATACACACACCGAAAGGCGCAATCCAGGTGCATATCCCGATCCCCGGGGAGCATAATTTATTTAATGCTATGGCAGCTGCCGGCGTAGGTCTTTGTCTGGGCATGGAGCTTTCACAGATAAAAGCGGGAATTGAGCATGCAGAGACAATCGGCGGTCGCAGCAATCTTATGGAAATAGGAGATATGATTGTGATTGATGACTGCTACAATGCAAATCCGGTGTCCATGCGGGCTTCGTTGGATGTGTTAGTTTATGGGCTTGGCAGGACCATCGCTGTCCTTGGGGATATGGGCGAGCTGGGAGAAAATGAAAAGCATCTCCATTATGGCGTGGGAGAATATGCGGCCAGGAAACAGGTGGATGCCATATTCTGCGCCGGCGCGCTGTCCCGGGAAATGGCAAGAGGAGCCAGGGAAGCTGGCGCAGGGCAGGTATTTTATTTTGAGACCAGGGAAGAAATGACTGAACATTTGCTGGAGTACTTGAAAGAAGGAGATACTGTCCTGGTCAAGGCCTCGCATTTTATGGAATTTCCGAAAGTAGTGGAAAGCATTAAAGCTAAATTTAATAATTAAAAAAATAAACGCGAAAAAACTCCCCACTGATTTGCCTGTCTGCAGGTCAGGGGGAGTTTTTCTTTGATATAGAATACAATAATGGGACCTTGTTCCCATTATTTTGCCACCATGTTCTGATGCTGTTTTAACATCTCTTCAATTTTGTCCCTGGTATAGGCGCCGGAGAATTTACGCTGTTCCTTATCCAAATCTTTTAAATAAATCGGCTCTCCGTATTCGACAATTACGCTGCACTTGCGCATATAGGGCATATGTTTTTCCCAGATATCCTGGCTGTTGGTAATGGCTATGGGAATGATTGGACAGCCGGTTTTTTCTGCAATTTTCAGGCTGCCTTCCTTAAACGGCAGCAATCCCTGTTCCGGATGGGGATTCCTGGTGCCCTCCGGGAAGATGCAGATGGAAATGCCTTTTTTGATATATTCTATTCCGGTAAGGATGGTCTTTAAGCCAGCCTTTAAGTTGGAGCGGTCTAAAAACAGGCAGTAAAGCCGTTTCATCCACACGGAAAGCAGCGGGACTTTTTCTAAGAAATCCTTGGAAATATATCCGGTAAGCCCCGGGCAGCGGGAATAGGTGATGATAATGTCGAAATAACTTTGGTGGTTGGGGATATATAATACTGCCTGGTCTTTGGGAACCCGCTCCTCCCCGATGATGGTCACCTTGGTTCCGGCAAGGAATAAAACTACGCGGAATGCCCATTGCACAATGCGTAGGCTGCTGATATCTGCGGCGTAGCTGTTAAATTTTTTGAAAATCCATTCAAATATCATGATGGGAATTGACAATATCAGAAAACAAATTAGAAAAAGTGAAACCAGAATCAATCGTATCATGTCATTTACCTCTTTTACTGTTTGCTACCATTATACAGAGGTATTTCAGAAAATACAATCATAAATATAGGAAATTGCTTATAGAATTATGAGGAGAATGTATGAAAAAGTAAGGAGCTGTACATGAAAGAAAGATTTTTTCCAATAAGGCAAAGGATGGTGTGGTTAGTGGCAGTATTGTTGTTGTTGGCGTTGTTTGGCGGTTGCGGACTGGAGAAGACGGATGAGAAAAAGATTGCCGATTTGCCCTACACAATCCTTGAAGAGAAGGAGATTCCCCAGGAATTTCTTGCCGTCATAGAAGAGAAGAAAGAACAGATTTTTAAGCTGACCTATACGGATGAGGAAAACCTCTATATAGCTGTGGGCTACGGCGTCCAGCAGACCGGCGGTTACAGCATTTCCGTTAACCAGTGTTACGAAACTGCCAACGCCATTTATTTTGACACCACCTTGATTGGACCATCCAAAGGCGAACAGGTAAATGAAGCGAAATCGTATCCATATTTGGTAATTAAGACAGAATATGCGGAAAAAAATGTTGTTTTTGAGTAAGAAAAACAATAGGCAATCAGTTCTGAATGTGCTAAGATATTATGTGACGGACAAGTTGGAATATATATAATTGATAATGGGCAGGCACAGATAACGAGATTTTGCATAAAATAAGTTAACAGATTTACAAATGGATAAAGTGTGTTATAATGGTAGGTAGATTTTGTCAGGAACTTGACAAAATAAGCTATATATTATTATAATAACTTCTTGTACGAAAACATAACATAGAGGTGCAGAATGGAACAGTATGTGATTAAAGGCGGCAATCCGCTTGTCGGGGAAGTGGATATCAGCGGGGCAAAGAATGCAGCGCTGGCAATCCTGGCGGCAGCGATAATGACGGATGAGACCGTAACGATAGATAACTTACCTGATGTACGGGATATCAATGCTTTACTTCAGGCCATGACCGATATTGGGGCAAAAATTGACAGGATAGATGCGCACACCGTGAAGATAAACGGTTCGTTTGTCAAAGATATTCCTGTAGATTATGATTCCATGAAGAAAATCAGGGCGTCTTATTACCTGTTAGGTTCCCTTCTCGGAAAATATAAACGTGCGGAGGTAACTTTGCCGGGAGGCTGCAACATCGGAAGCCGTCCTATGGATCTGCATATTAAAGGATTCCGTGCGTTGGGAGCCCATGTGGAAATCCGCAATGGAGCTGTGGCTGCGAAAGCAGAGCGGCTTATCGGAGGACATATTTATCTGGATAAGGTATCTGTGGGCGCTACCATTAATATTATGATGGCAGCAACCCTGGCGGAAGGTAAGACTATCATTGAAAATGCAGCCAAGGAGCCTCATGTCGTGGATGTGGCGAATTTCCTTAACAGCATGGGAGCGAATATACGCGGCGCTGGGACAGATGTCATCCGTATTGTGGGCGTGGAGAAGCTTCACCGTACGGAATATTCTGTAATTCCAGACCAGATTGAGGCTGGCACCTTTATGTTTGCAGCGGCGGCAACCAAAGGGGATGTCACCGTGAAGAATGTGATTCCCAAGCATTTAGAGGCAACCACGGCAAAATTATTAGAAGTGGGATGCGAGGTGGAAGAGTTTGATGATGCGGTTCGTGTGGTGGCATCCAAACCGCTGCGCCATACCAAGGTAACGACCTTGCCATATCCTGGATTTCCAACGGATATGCAGCCGCAGATGACGGTTGTCCTGGGGGTAGCCCAGGGAACAAGTACTGTGACAGAGAGCATTTTTGAGAATCGTTTTAAATATGTGGATGAATTGACCCGTATGGGTGGAGATGTCAAAGTGGAGAGCAATATTGCCATTATCAGCGGCGTAAAAAGTTATACTGGAGCAAGGGTCAGCGCACCGGATTTACGTGCAGGCGCAGCGCTTGTGATTGCCGGCCTTTCTGCAGAAGGTATCACCATTGTCGATGATATCCATTATATCCAGAGAGGTTATGAGAATTTTGATAAGAAACTGGAAGGGCTGGGAGCACAGATACAGAAAGTGGACTCTGAGAAGGAGATTCAAAAGTTCCAGTTCATAGCCGTATAGTAAGTGCATAGAAAGATAATTCCATATTATAATGTGAAAAAGAGTCCGTTTGCGGACTCTTTTTTGTATAATAGTCTGTCTTTGTGGGGATGGTAAAAAGAAAATGCACATAATATGTGCGAAGGAGGAACAAACATGTTATATCCGATTCTGACGCCATCCCGCTTTGTCTGTGATTTAAGCGGCGTATGGGACTTTAAACTGGACAATGGAAAAGGCTTTGAGGAAAAGTGGCAGGAAAAACCATTAAACGCTGCCATGACCATGCCGGTTCCGGCTTCCTATAATGATTTAAAGGAAGGAACTGATTTCCGGGACCATTATGGCTGGGTATTTTATCAGCGCAAAATTTCACTGCCCAAGGCAGTAACAGGAGAGCGTGTCGTGCTGCGCTGCGATGCGGTAACCCACCATGCAAAAGTTTACCTGGATGGGAAGCTGCTCTGTGAGCATAAAGGAGGATTTCTGCCTTTTGAAATGGAGATTGCAGATTTAATGACAGAAGGTGAACATCTGCTGACGATTGCCGTGGACAATGTGATTGATTACACCACGCTTCCGGTAGGGGGCAAAGGAGATATGCTGGGTGGCCTTATGGGCGGCATCGGTGAGAGTGGGGACTCCAAACCGCAGAACCACCCCAATTTTGATTTCTTTAACTACTGCGGAATTACGCGTCCGGTAAGGATTTACACCACCCCCAAAAAATATATCCATGATATTGCCCTGGTATCGCAGGTAAACGGCCAGGGTGCAGATATTTCCTACCAGATTGAGACGGAGGGCGGCGATGGTGAAGCAAGCTGCTGTGAGTGTAAGGTGGAGGTGTTTGACGAGGAAGGAAATAAAGTGGCGGAGTCTGGCAAGAAAACAGGAATGCTGCACATTGAGCATGTACATCTCTGGCAGCCTTTACAGGCATACCTGTATCAGATAAGGGTGACATTTGGGAAGGACGAGTACACGCTGCCCTATGGGGTGCGTACTGTGCGGGTAGATGGAGAAAGATTCCTTATCAATGAGAGGCCCTTCTATTTTAAAGGGTATGGTAAACACGAGGATACCTTTCCTAATGGCAGGGGCATTCATCTGCCGATGAATACTAAGGATATCTCCCTTCTCAAATGGCAGGGGGCGAACAGTTTCCGCACCAGCCACTATCCCTACAGTGAGGAGATGATGCGCCTTTGTGACCGTGAAGGGATTGTAGTCATTGACGAGACCACTGCCGTGGGCGTGAACCTGCAGTTTGGCGGAGGAGCAAATTTTGGCGGGCAGAAGGTTGGAACCTTTGACCCGGAACATGGCGTGAAGACCTTAGACCACCATAAGGAGGTTGTGCGGGATTTGATTTCGCGTGACAAGAATTATGCCTGCGTGGTGATGTGGAGTATTGCCAATGAGCCGGATTCTGCCGCAGAGGGAGCGTATGAATATTTTAAGCCTTTGTATGACCTGGCAAGGGAATCAGACCCGCAGAAACGCCCCTGTACGTTGGTGAGCGTACAGATGGCAGAGCCGGAAAAAGATTGCTCCGCGAAACTCAGCGATGTTATCTGCCTGAACCGTTACTATGGCTGGTATTTTGGAGGACCAGACCTCAAGGGACCGGAAGCAGCGTTGCGCAAGGAACTTGATTTCTGGAAGAAGATTGGCAAACCGGTAATATTTACAGAATATGGGGCGGATACCGTGATGGGATTCCATGATACAACCCCGGTTATGTATACCGAGGAATACCAGGTAGAGTATTACAAGATGAATAATGGCGTATTTGACGATTGTAATATCGTAGTCGGGGAACAGGCGTGGAATTTTGCAGATTTTGCGACCAGCCAGAGCCTGCTGCGAGTTCAGGGAAATAAGAAAGGTATTTTTACCAGGGACCGTAAACCTAAGCTTGTGGCGCATTATTTCAGGGATCGTTGGCAGAAGATACCGGATTTTGATTATAAAAAGTAGAATAAAAAGCCAGATATTATCAAAATTATTTGATAGTTCTGGCTTTCCTTTTTCCTGATGTTATAAACTGTATATTAGATAATTTTTATGATTTCCAAGTCCGGATTATCCAGCATGTCAATCACGGAGCCGTCATCCATCTGAATCATCGGTCTGGTCAGATGGTTGGAGTTAATCATAACGATGTTAGCGCTCCGACCGTTGTTGAGGAGAATTCTGTTGTGCTGGTAAGTGGTGGCAATCCGGTTGAGGAATGTCAATATATATTTAGGATGGTATTTCTGCAATCCGTCCTTCTCGAACATGCTGATTGCCTGGAATGGGCACAGTGGTGGCCGGTAAGAACGTGCAGCAGTGGTGGCATCGTAAACATCTGCGATAGCAACGATAGCTGCGAAATCATCAAGCGCATCGCCCCCAATCTTCTGGGGATAACCAGAGCCGTCACAGCGCTCATGGTGCTGCAGGGCAGCTTTCTTAATGCGTTCGTCAATGGGCTGCTGTTTCAGTAGTTTGTAGCTGAACAGCGGATGCTGCTGTATCAGCGCAAATTCTTCGTCTGTATATTTGTCAGGTTTATTCAGTATTTCATCAGGTATAGAAATTTTGCCGATATCATGGAATAATCCACATAAGGTTAAAATATCGCGTTCACTGTCATCCAATTTCAGCCATTTTCCCATCATTCGGGAAATCAGGGCAACATTGAGGCAATGCGCATATACGCTGTCGTCATCCTGGCGCATATTGTGCAGCTTATCAAATAATGCCACTGTTGTCCTGCACGAAGCAATCAGTTCAGAAAAATCATTTAAAATCTGGTGAAAATCAACAGGCGCTGACGGATTCTTAATGACAGCATCAAAAATTTCCTTAATAGAGTTTACTTCTTTACTGTATGTAATCTGGAATTCTAAAAACTCCGGCTGTGACTTTACCTTCTGTGAGTAGAATACGTTGGAGGTGAGACCGGAAGTCTGAGAATTTGCTTCTGTTCCCTGTGTAGCAGCATCCTGGGTCTTACGCTCTGGCTGCTGTACAGGAACTTGTTCCGGTTTATTGTCTGCGGGCTGTGCAGAAACTTCCTCAGGTGTGTTTGCTGTTTCTGTGCCATTGCTTCCATCAGAAGGCGATTCCATTGCTGTATCTCCGTTATCCTTGATGGGAGCACTATATATGCTATAAAAAGATAAACGAGAAATCAATTCAGCAGTGAGTACAGTGTCCTCTTCCATAACTAACTGTCCACGGCTGGTAAATACAGCATCTGCAATTACCATTCCTGGCTCTAATTCTTTAATAGGTAAATTTTTCATGTTAGTTCTCCCTGTGCTGATATAAATTTTAGTAACTTATATTATACGCTGAGCAATCATCTAAGCGATAAAATATAAGTTACTAAATATAATGATGAAAAGAAAAAAAATACTGCCATACTTAGTATAAAAATATTGTAGTCATTTGTCAATAAAGAAATTGCTATAAAATCCGCCAAAGTTTTCAAACTACTATATTAAATCAATAAAGTAAGGTTGTTGACTTTTGCTGGAAGAAGTGGTATATTGGTTTAAAATTAAACTATGAGGTGGAAGCCATGGATTGGATGTTAGAAGGTCTTTTGCAGGGCACGCAATTCCAGAAGCTGTATAACCGTAGAATTGAGGATTTGCGCAAAGAATACAATCTCAGAAAAGTTGATATTGATATACTATATTTTCTCTATATGTCGGGAGAGCATAATACGTCAAAGGATATCGGCGACCTCAATTTGTTTAATAAAGGACATATTTCCCAATCAATTGGCAGAATGGAGGACCAGCAGCTTATTTATGCAATCCGGGACCAGGCTGACCGAAGATGTATGCACATCATGCTTACTGATAAAGCAGTGAAGGCTGTGGAGGAGATTACAGTACTTCGCAAGCAGATGTATAATATTATTCTGAAAGGGGTCACGCAGGAGGAACGGGAGGTTTTACGCAGTGTGTCCAGAAAAGTAAATGATAATATTAAGCAAGCGCTCGAGCATAAAGTTTGAGTTACAATGGATAGGAGGTAATATATGAGAAATGAAGACGAATTGATGAGTTATGCCATAGAACAGGAAGCAATTTGCAGGAAAAATGATAGCATCTCAGATAAATTGTTTGATGAATATGGGGTAAACCGCGGGCTGCGCGATATGAATGGAAAGGGCGTCCTTACCGGACTGACTAATATTTCCAAGATTGTATCTTTCAAAAATGTGGATGGAGTGCAGACGCCCTGTGACGGACAGCTTTGGTATCGCGGATATAATGTGCAGAACCTGGTCAGCTGCATCGGAGATAATGGTTATGGATTTGAAAAAATTGCCTATCTTCTGCTGTTCGGCGAGATGCCCAACACAGAGGAATTGAAGAAGTTCTGCAAGATAATGGCGCAGAGCCGGACGCTTCCGACTAACTTTACCAGAGATGTCATTATGAAAGCGCCCACAAAGGATATTATGAATTCTATGACGAGGAGCATACTCACGCTTGGTTCCTATGACAACCAGCTGAATTCGCCGGAAATCGTCACGAACAGCCTTCGCCAGTGCATGGAGCTAATCAGCATATTCCCAATGCTTGCGGTATACGGTTACCACGCTTATAACCACTATGAGAATGATGACAGCATGTATATACACAGGCCGGAACCGGAACTGTCCGCAGCGGAGAACCTTCTGATGATGCTGCGTCCGAATAAGCATTACAGCCGCCTGGAGGCAAAGGTACTGGATGTGGCTTTGATTCTGCATATGGAGCACGGCGGCGGAAACAATTCTACCTTTACCACCAGAGTGGTTACCTCCTCCGGTTCAGATACTTATTCTACAATTGCTGCAGCCATGTCCTCCCTCAAAGGACCGAAACATGGCGGAGCTAACGTAAAGGTTATGGAGATGATGGCGAATATCCGCGAACATATCAAAGATGTACATGACGAGGAAGAGATTGAAGCCTATCTTGCCAAAATCCTTGCAGGCGAGGCTTTTGACCATAAAGGGCTGATTTATGGTATGGGCCATGCGGTCTATTCTCTTTCTGACCCAAGGGAGCGTGTCTTTAAGAGTTATGTGGAGCGGCTTGCCGTTGCCAAAGACCGTGAAGATGACATGTTATTATATAATACGATTGAGAAACTGGCTCCCAAGCTGATTGCCGGGGAACGCAAAATTTTCAAAGGCGTCAGCCCGAACGTGGACTTTTACAGTGGTTTCGTATATGAGATGATGGGAATTCCTATGGAATTGTATACTGCGATTTTTGCGATTGCCCGTATTGTGGGCTGGAGCGCACACCGCATGGAAGAACTGATAGGGACGAGCAAGATTATCCGTCCGGCTTATATGAGTGTCATGGAAGAGAAAGAATAATCTTGACAAGTCAAAAAATATATGTTATTATGCCATAGTGATGTCGATGCGTGGCTCAGCTTGGTAGAGCGCTGCGTTCGGGACGCAGAGGTCGCAGGTTCAAATCCTGTCGCATCGATTCTTGGCAATGATGCTGGAAGCCTTTAAAATCAAGGGTTTCCAGCCTTTTTTTGCGTTAATGGAAGTGTATGCTTGGGAATAAAATACAAGGCTGGGTCAACAAAGTTCCAACAAATTTTTAAGGGACGTATGCATGGGGATATTCCAAGGGTATTTTCAGATATATGGGAATAGGGTTTCTGGCTGTTTATTTTAGAAAGAATGGGTATGATACAGAACAGAACCAAATGCAAAATAAGTAGATTTTTGGATGAAGGTAAGAATAGTAAGATAGTGGTAGAAAAAGTGGAAATTTGGGAGAATTACAAAGCCAGAAAGGTATCTGGAAAGATTGTTTATTTTAGGAAGGATGGATATGGTACAGAACAGAACCAAATGCAAAATAAGGAGATTTTTGAATGAAGGCAAGGAATTGTAAGGTAGTAGTGAGAAAAGTGGAAATTTGGGAGAATTACAAAGCCAGAAAGGTATTGGGGAAATAGTTGGATTGGAAAAATATATGGGTGGTTCGATAGGGAAATGTAAAAATATTGGTTTCCCACAAAGATAAGATTTTTAGGCTGTGCTTTTCATAGATGTAAGGCATGGCCTTTTTTATATGGCTGCGGAATGAAATGTTTTTGGAAGTGCACTTACAAGCAATTACACCAGAGTGGAACAGTTTTGTAAGTGTACCCACAAGCAATTACATCAGGAGTGGGATGGATATGCCTGTGCAGCTTCCCTAAAAACAATGGCGCAACACTGTCTATTTCCACGTCTATGCATGGCAATATCCCAGCGTTATGATTGTAAATGTAAGGAACAGAAAAAATAAAAAAACAGTAAAAAAGTAAACAGGAGGATAAGGATATGTGCAGGAAATTAGTGGTAGTCAATGAATTGTATTTAGGGAACAGGCAGCTTGGGTTTGAGACATTCTCACTCCCGAAAGGGGAACTGTTAGAGTTTACGTCCAAGCAGTTAAGGGACATAATGAAACAGGGGAAAGATGAAGTGTATGGGCTTGAACTTTCAGAAACAAATGAACTGGCAGCCGACACGGAGCATTTCTTCTGCAACAACTGGATGGTGAAGTCACACATCAATTCCTTAACGCCTAAATTTGAAAGTGAAAGCATGGCAAACATTTTCTACATTGTCATAGGGGCGCATAAAGAGAAAGGGGGCATGGTTTATGACATGGTGTCGTCAAGGTATGAAAGGGCGGGCTTCACGGAAGAGAAAACAAAGACTCTGCTGGAAATGGGCATCATAAGCGCAGGCGCAAAATTACAGGATGGGAAGATAATAGTCGCGCCATTGGAGAAACAACAGCAGGAGGAGCATGAAGAACAGGAAAAGGAAGCCGTAACAGCAACGAAAAAAGAAACAGTAAAGACAAAGGAAACAGCGGATAAAAAAGAGCCAGCAAAGGAAGAAAAGAAAGCTGTGACAGGAACGACAAAAGAAACAGAAAAGATAAAGGAAACAACAATGGCAAAAGAAACAACAAAGACAAAAGCAACAGCAGGCACAGGAAAATAACATAACAGGACAGCCGAGGCATGGATAACAATGCCCCGGCTGTATTTTTAAGGAGGAGAACGTGATGGGCAAAAAAGGATTCATGGAATTTGTAAACGAGATGAAAGCGGCAGTCAAATTAAAAACAAATAAGGAAGTGGAAATTGTAAAGAGCAGAAAGACCAATGGGTGCACGTTGACCGGGCTGTCCATAACAACGGACAATGACATAATCAGCACAGCCATTTACCTTGACAATATGTATGAGGAATACCTAAACGGCATGGACAGGGAGCAGATTGTAACAGACATCATCCGGATGTATGAGGAAAACAGGGACGTACAGGAATGGGATGTTTCGTACTTAGGCGATTATGGAACCGTTGCGCCACTTATCCGCGCGTCTTTGGTAAACTATGGGGAGAACGTGGAAATGCTAAAAGGGATGCCACACAGGAGATTCCTTGACCTTGCAGTTGTTTACAGCATCGAAGTGGAGCTGCCAGGAGCAGACGGAAAAACAGGGGGCATCAACGTGCAGAATGTATGTCTGGAACTCTGGGGCGTAAGCGAAGCTGATTTGTATGGACAGGCGATGCGTAACATGGAGCATGAGGCATTGGTTATGGATTTATGTGAGACACTGGAAGGCTGCCTACCAAAGGGGGAATTTAAAATACATGAACCAAATGTAAAAATGCTTGTGCTGACAAACAAAAAAATGTGGCATGGCGCAGCAATGGTTTTACAGACGGAAACCTTAGACAACGCCTGTATGCAGATGCAGACGGAACGGCTTGTCATCATACCGAGCAGCATACACGAAACCATACTGATTCCCTATGGGGAAGATGACATACATGGGATAGACGAAATGATAAATGAAGTGAACAGGGAATATCTGGACATTACAGAAGTCTTGAGCGGACACCCTTATATTTATGACAAAGGGACAAAAACGGTGTCCATGGCAGATGGGACGTAAGCAAGGGGCATATGGCGCGCTGCCTTTTAGGCAGGGTGGCGTGCCAAATATGAAACCAGCAGCCATATAAAGTTTTAAGCCCGGATAAGTTTAGCCTGCACTAAGATTAAAAAACAGTTTAACTTCCATAAAATTCCAGATGATGAATGATTGGGAACGTACTCTGGGAAGGGAAATTAAAATAGCGTAAGAAAAAAATATTTTATTGGACTGCTAAAATATAATCCGATAAAAATTCATTGGATTATATTTTTAAAATTATTTTTCAGATTTCTTTTTTTGAAAAAACATAGGAAATGTAGGGGATTTGGAGAAAAAATTTCCAGAAAGAAATGTGTATGGCTGGATGGAGCCAGATTAATAAATTTTCATTGAATCCATATATCGGGATTCCGATAAAATTTCACCGGAAACCGTAAATGGAATTACAGGACGGCACATTAGCTGTCTGGACAGGAGATAAAAAATAATTTCAATAATTTTAGAATTTCCAAGCCGGGCTTCCTGTTTCAAGTGTTCCAACTTTCCCAGCGGCATGGAAGCGAGCCTGTCAAAAACATTTTTGGAGGTGAAGGGGAATGCTGAAAAACATGCAGGAAACCTTAGAACAAGGGTTTGACGTGCTGAACAGGGTTTATTTTGGGGGAGGGCTGCCGCCTGTCGTAATCACCATCATGAGCAACCCAAGGACTTATGGGCATTTCACAATTGGCAAGGTGTGGAAAGCGGAAGAAAACCGTTACAATGAAATCAACATCAGCGCAGAGCATTTGGACAGGGACATGGAAAATGTGATGGCGACACTTCAGCATGAGCTTATCCATTTTTACTGCCAGCTGCATGGGATTGCAGACACAAGCCAGAATGGGAGGTACCATAACAAGAACTTCAAAAGGGAGGCGGAGGCGAGGGGGCTTAAGATAAGCTATGCAAAATATATAGGCTATTCCGTCACGGAACCGACAGAGGGGTTTATAAGGACGCTGGAGGAGCATGGGATAAAAAAACCACTCAACATCAACCGTGACGGGGCAAACGGGTTTATAAACGTTGGAGGGGGCAATGGGGACAGTGGGAAAAACGGAAAGGACGGGGCACAGACAGGGAAAAGGAAAACCAGCACAAGAAAATACCAGTGCCCTTGTTGTGGAAACAGTTTACGTGCGACAAAAGACATAAATGTCATGTGCATGGACTGTAACAGGCAGTTTGAAAAAACAGAAAAATAAGATTTGAAAAGCACACACTAAAAAAATGCCGGGCATCCCCTGTATACAGCATATGGGGGAACCCTGGCATTTTATTATGTAAATATATATAAGGTAATTTTGTAAAGTGTATGCCAAGAATTATATGGACATCAAGATAATTTTGAGAAGTGCACGCCAAGAATTGGAAACATCAGGGTGTGGCTTATTGTCTGTATAATGGGGTTAAAACCCTCGCCTTTAGGCGAAACCTTTAGGTAAACCCTATAGCTTTCAAGTTTAGAAAGAATAAAAACAGAGATACTAAACTTGAGGTGAAAGGAATGGAAAATTACAGAAAGTCAGCACATTGCACATATGATATCAAATACCATTTGGTCTGGATAACAAAATATCGAAAACCGGTAATAACAGGAAAAATAGCGATAAGAACGAGGGAACTCATCAGAATCATCTGCCAAAGCAATGAAGTAGAAATATTGGCAGGACATGTTGGAAATGATCATATCCATCTGCTGGTGTCCGTACCGCCGCATTTATCAGCGAGTAAGTTGGTACAGTATATAAAAGGGAATACGTCGCGAAAATTGCAGATGGAATATAAAGAATTGAATAAGCAATTCTGGGGTCAGCACTTATGGGCAAGAGGCTATTTTGTAGCAAGCAGTGGAAATGTAACAGATGAAATCATCAAAGAGTATATCAAGAACCAAGATCTGCAAGAGAGGAACAATTCAGACAACTTTGAGATAGGATAAATGTAGCGGGATATCGATAACGTGTAGCATGCACAACTTTAGGCTGCTTTAGCAGCATGTTGAACCTACCGGCTTTAGCCGGTAGTGGTTCAGATGCAGCATATTGGAAATGCAGCGACATTTTATTTTACAGGCGTATACATGTAAATGCGCTCTAAAATGAATAGGGGATATAAATGATATATGCAGCAAAAGCTGCTCCATATATCATGAAATAGCTCTATTGGGACAGCCGGGATATTGGAAGATTCTGCATAAACAGGGTATAGCCAAATGAAACAGTTGTGGAAAAGGGATTTTTTGGAATATGGCACATTTGCCAGACTTGTTGGAAGAGTGGAAAACATGGAGTATATGGAAAGGGGTGATATATGTTTTATGGAGATATCCAAGTACATCCATTAAACTGGTTGGAAGAATGGAGACATAGGACATATAAAAAGAATTCTGCAAGTCTGACAGGAAAAACAATATCATTTGCCAGACTTGTTAGGAAGAAAATGGACATGGAGAATATGAAAAAATTTGTATGTTTAACGGGAAAAAAATATCATTTTCCAATCTTGTTATGAAAAGGAGGCACATAAGATTATGAAAATCGGCTATGTAAGGGTAAGCACACAGGAACAGAACACCGTACGCCAAGAGAAATTAATGGAAACGCTGGATGTTGACAAAGTCTATATTGACAAAACCAGCGGAAAAAATATGGAAAGGCCAGCCTTAATAGAAATGATGGGCTTTGTGCGTGAGGGTGATTTAATCGTTACAGAAAGCATTTCAAGATTTGCAAGGAACACCAAAGATTTGCTTGAACTGGTGGAACAGCTACATAAGAAAAAGGTAAGGTTCGTCAGCCAGAAAGAGAACATTGACACAGACACCCCGACAGGGAAATTCATGCTCACAGTCTTTGGGGCAGTGGCAGAGCTGGAAAGGGAGTACATCAGGCAAAGGCAAAAGGAAGGCATAGAGATAGCAAAGGAACAGGGGAAGTATAAGGGCAGACCAACAAAGGAATTAAACGGCTTTGAGGATATCTATCCGGCATGGAAATCAGGAAAGATAACAGCGGCTGGTGCAAGCAGGCAGCTTGGAATAAGCAGGAGCACTTTCTATAGGAAAGTGGCAGGGCGTGAAAACAAGGGCACGGCAGAATAGAGGGTGGCAAACAATATATATGACAGCAAGTACAATAGGTATAATAGCAGGCACAATACAAAATGAAAGCAAGCACATAACCATTTTGTTAAGTGATACATCACAGTTTAACCAGTAAAATGTGTATGGCAGCAAGTACAATAAGTATAATAGCAAGTACAATACAAAATGCAGGCAAACACATAAGCATTTTATTAAGTGATACATCACAGTTTAACCAGTACAATACAGAATTTAAGCCAAGGACTTGATGATAAAGCCAAGAACAATATAGAATTTAGATAAGGACATAGGCGGTTTGGGTATCTGCGGTAACCAAAATAAAGGATGGCTTTTGGCTACTGCTGTTTCAAATGTTTCAAATGCCATCAAGGTTATGTTTTTTTCAAAGCCACCATGTAATAAATGACTATAAGACAGTTATTTGGAAAAGTAGACATGGAAAGGAAAAATGGCTACAATATGCCGGGGCAGCAGGACTTCCCAATAAAAAATGGACATAATTCTTAAAAGGCTACAAGAAAGGGCAAAATTATATGCATCCATTTCCATTTTCCCACATATGGATTTACACACCATACATAAGTGAAAAAAACTGCATACGGCAAAACCTACAGTAAATGGATATATTTCCAACAAACCACGAAAGCAGAATAAAAAAGTATGACGGTATCAGTTTTATACTTGTATAATTAACCAGAAAGATTGGGGAAACATTTACAAAAGCATATGAAAACATATATGGAATTTCACCCACCTGCATAATGAGCCAGTGCGGTTGGCAGAGGGACTGGCAAAGCATTACAAAAGCATATGGAAACATTTCAGAAAGTTTATCCCATGCCTACTTTAGGATATGTTTGTCAATGCCAACATATTTGAAAAAATATACCAGCCGGAATAAAGAAAACGGACAAATGATAAAAAAGGACATACGCATGGAAACAGAAAAGGGTGTTGTGGTTTATCAGGGGAAAGGAATGTATTTTTGGCAGTGCACTTCCAAATGGATTGCATTGGACATTAAGCGCACAGCAAAAACAAAGCAAATACAAAGGAACTTCCGGTATCTGCGGTAGCCAAAATAAAGTACAATTTTTGTCTACCATTGTTTCAAATGTTTCAACTATTATATATAGAAGAAAGTGCAATGGGACATTTAAAACAGGGCGTGCTTTTTTAATTACACTATCCCCTGAAAAACATAAAAAAATCCAAACCCAGTCTTGACACCAGATTCCACAGCGTTACAATCCCATCCCAATAAAAACATATGAAAGGAGAAAAAGCAATGAAAGGGAACACAGACAACAAGGAAAGAGGGATGGCGGATTTCAAGGAACTGTTGAACGAAGCTGCAAGCATAGCCTTACTGCTGGAAGAAAATTTAGAGCTAACAAAGGAAGAACGGAACACACTTTATGCAGTAAAAGCCCTGCACAGGATATTGAAAGAAATACAGGGAATATTAAACGGCTTACCCGAGGGAGGAGATGAAACTCTGGAGTAAGGACACCTGTTTATCCGAGAGCATGGGGCAGTCAAGCAGCCTGTCATTCGTGTCTTTGCTAAGCCCAAGGAGATAATCTGTGGAGCAGTGGTAAAGGCCAGCCAGTGACATAAGCATTTCAACGCTTGGCGTGCGTTCGCCATTTTCATAGTTGGAAATAACGGCAGGTGACACACCAAGCATGGATGCGACTTCTTTCTGTGAGAGTTTATGCAGCATGCGCTGCGACTGTAATTTTTCACCAAGACCACGAACCATAAGGGAACCTCCATAGATAATAAGATTTTATACCATCATTTTACAGTTCCTTTTATATCAGCAGGTTAATAAAAATATGCTATAAGCATTGAAACAATTGCTCAAAGATGATATAATGTCCATACTAAAGAAAAAGGAGATAAAAAGCATGGATACACAAAAGATTGAATTAAACGAAGATGACTTATCAGCGCTGGTGCTTTTACAGTCATTGGATGAGTTCGATGAGGCACAGACCATATATGGAGAAGAAGTGACAAGCCTAAGGGAGAAGCTTGACCAGTATGAAGAGGGCATGACTTTCGGATATGATGAACTGGACATGATGGACCAGAGCATAGAGAACCTTGAAGCGGCAGGGTTGCTGAAGGTAGACCCAAACGATAATGAGATATACATACTCCCACAGGGGAAAGATGCGGTAAATGCCATCACAGGAAATGAGGATTTCAGCAAGGACGGTCTGGAAACAGGTGAAAAGGTCATTAAGGGTTTAACCTTAAATGACATCACACAGGCAATCAAAAGACTGGACAAAGCAAGACTGTTAAAGAACCTTGACCGGGTTCTGGCAGGCTTAAGCAATGCCGTAACCGTAGCAGGATTTATCCGTCCATAAAAAGCTGGCACATAGCCAAAAATGACAGGTTATACAACAAATGTAACGAAAGCGCCTAGTGTTGGGACAGTTCCAAGCTAGGCGCTTACCTTTAAAGATGGTGTAAATAAAGTGGTTTAGCGGTAATGGCAACGTAGAGATAGGTGGGATAAAAACAAACCAACAAAACATACACGAAATAAAAAATTTCAAACAAGGGAAAGGAGAAAAAATGAATAAAAAATTTATGAAAGTCAGGAGAATAGCAGTACCCACATTAACATTAATAATCATGGCATCACAGTTTATGGGCTGTGCAGCTAACACACAGGAAACAATGAAAATGATGGAGGGGAACCAAGAAGCAGGAGCGGCAGACTTAGACAGTGACAAAGCAACATCAAATAATGAACAGACAGGGGATATAAAAGAGAAAGAGGAGGAATTAGGCTGGACAGAGTTAGCATCCTTGGAGACAATGCCAGAGATTAGGGAGAACTGGGAGACAACAGTAGGAGTGCAAAAAACAGACACAGGCAAAGAGGGAATGTTTTATACCAACAGTAAAGGGGAGAATGATAACAACAATACTTTAATGGGAGCATTAAGCAGTTTTGGCTTTTTAAATTCAATTGTTAGTGCACAAAATGGTGACATGTCTTTTTATCAAAAAGCATTATTAGCATATTTTACAAGCAATAGTTATACAGACATAGATAGTTTAGAGATTCCTGATGATTTACATGTTGATGATTTGAAAGTAGACAATGAAGAAACATACAATACAGCATTTTTAGCAGGTTTAAATGCATATTACAATTTACTTCCTGATAA
This sequence comes from uncultured Lachnospiraceae bacterium, assembly GCA_947565305.1. GTDB lineage: Bacteria > Bacillota > Clostridia > Lachnospirales > Lachnospiraceae > Petralouisia. Next base: position 40,787 of record CANOFO010000015.1, read on the forward strand.
AGAGCAAGGCAAAGCTAACATGAATGAATCCTTAACACGAAAAGAGTTTATGGCAATGGTTTACCGGGCAGACACGCCAGTTCAAGAGGTTAAAGAAGATGAGGACTTCACTAAAGCAGTAGGCAATTCAGAGTACAATGTATATGCACAGAACTTAAAAAATAACAGCTATCTCGCAACAGACAGTGGCATGGATGAATCTACATATAATTCAGCAATCAGCAGGGCAGAAGCCATATACATGCTTGTAAACAGGTATTACAGAGACGATTTATCAAAGATAAATACCAACAATATAGATGTAAAGTTTACTGATGCGAAAGATAATGGTATGTCAGGACAAGATAAATTAGATGCATTAAATGAGAGTATAAAAGATGCGGACAAGGGACTGCCAACAGAGTTATATGCTGGTTTAGCGGTAGCATCAGAACGTAATATCATAAACCCAGAGGAAGATACACGCTGGGATGAAAGTCTTACTAAGGAAGAGGCTTTGCAGCTTCTTATAAACGCTTACACATCAAACACAGGAACAGTAGCAAGTTTATCATCAGATGAATTTGAGTTCAAGACAGCGGAACAAAAGGAAACAGACAAAGAAGCGGAGCGGAAAGCGGAGCAAGAGAGGTTGATAGAGGAATACAAGCAGGCGGTAGCGAATGGAGACACAGGAGATGGCTCTGCAGCTAGTAGAGCAAAGGCAAGCTTTTGGAATGGTTTAACAGCCGAAGAACAAGCAGCATATGACAATGATTTCTTTATGGAATCAGGGTACAGAGAGGAACAACATCCCGATGGAAGTCACTACTTAGTAGACATATTCACAGGAGATATAGTTGAGATAGGCGGGAACACGGTGTCTGGTTATCAATACGAAGGGAATATAGAGAATTGCAGAGCAGATGCAATCAAATGGTTTAGGTTTAACAATCCAGATACAGATAAGACAGATGAATGGATAGCAAGCTTTTATGGCTTCTAAAAAATGACAATAGAAATTTTTTTTACAACAAAAGTATGCTTAGAGCATAATGGTTTATACAACAAGCAATAAAAGAACATAGTTTAACACAGTATTAGATGGCAATCCATTCAGTTGGATTGTCATTTATCATAAAAAGCGTGTAATATATGAAAAATACAGCAATTAAAGATAACGAGACATTAAATGCATATTCACTATGTTTAGCAATAAGTATACTAGCCGTTTATCCACTCTTTTTTATTGAAAACAAGGGAACACATGAGGACACAAGGAAAAGCAAAGAGAATACAAGCAGTATAAGAAATACAAGGAGGAAAAGTGTGGA
>CANOFO010000016.1 GCA_947565305.1 uncultured Lachnospiraceae bacterium
TGAGCTTTGAGGAAATGAAAAAGCTGGCTGCTGAGTGCCTGAACAAGGATACGGCAGAAGATAATACCAGTTCTTTATGTTTTTGAGACATTACATATTGTCTGTTACATTCCATTTTGTAATTTTATATTTATGTATGCAGTTTGTAACTGTTTTATAAAAGATACTCCTCAAAATACACCCCGGAAGTATCGACTTTCGAGGGCTTTTTCTGATATAAAATCTATATACTCTCCCCTAACATGACAAAACTGTAAGATTATTGTAAGGTAAAAAAAGTGCAGTCTTAAGAAAGATGCGCTACACTGTACAATAAATACTAAATACAATGTAAAGTTAAAGAAATATTAATAAAAATCGTGAAGAAAAACCAAGAATATTTTCGTTAAATAAGATAGGATAACAAAAAAGTACAGGAGAGGAAGCGTATGAAAGACATTACATTTACCGTGCCATGTTATAATTCCGAGGAGTATATGGAGCATTGTATAGACACGCTGCTGTCGGCGGATGAGCAGGCGGAAATCATCATTGTGGATGATGGCTCCACGGACCGCACAGGGGAAATTGCAGATAATTATGCAAGGAATTATCCAGAAATCGTGCGCGTTGTCCATCAGGAAAACGGCGGGCATGGTTCAGGCGTCAATGCCGGGTTGGCCTTAGCGACCGGTAAATATTTTAAGGTCGTGGATTCGGACGACTGGCTGGATGAGAGGGAACTGCAGAAGCTGTTAAGGAAAATCCGTGAGTGGGAGAAGAAAGATATTACGGTAGATTTGATTATCTGCAATTATCTGTATGATCACTCCCATGAGAACAAGGTAAAGCGGATGGGATATAAAAACGTGTTGAAGGAAAACCAGGTCTGCGGCTGGGAGGCAGTCAGGCGTTTCCATCCTTCCCAGTATCTGGTGATGCATTCCCTGTTTTACCGTACGGAGGTGCTTCGCAAATCCGGGGTGAAGCTGCCGAAACATACGTTTTATGTGGATAATATTTTTGCGAATCAGCCGCTTCCTTATGTGAAAACGCTTTGTTACCTGAATCTGGACCTGTACCATTATTTTCTGGGCAGGGAGGACCAGTCCGTCAATGAGAAAGTATTGATGAAGCGCATCGACCAGCAAATCCGAGTGACGAAACTGGTCTCGAAATGTACGGATTTGCAGAAGCTGAGCGAGGAAAATCCCAAGCTTTCCAATTACCTGACAAGAAATATTTCGATTATGATGGCGATTTCATCCATTCATCTGCTGCTGATTGGGACGCCCGAGGCATTGAAGAAACGAGAGATGCTCTGGAACTATGTGAAATACCATGACAGAAAGCTGTATGCTTCCTTAAAATGGCGGATGCTCAGCGGATTTACATATCTGCCGGGAAGGCTGGGCGATGTATTTACACTTGCAGGTTACCGCGTGGCAAGGAAGCTATATCAGTTTAACTAGTACAATGTAAAGAAATTTAATATCTGTTGTATAAGGGAATTACAAGAGACACAAGAGAGGAAAAAAGATGGCACAGATATATTTTGCTTTAGTAGATACACCGGGATTTTTTGCTTCCATTATCCGAAGGGTGACTGGCATCGATTATATCCATGTGGTGCTTTCCATGGATGAAGAACTGCAGGAGGCGTACAGCGTAGGCAGAAGGCATCCTTCAATCCCCATATTGGCTGGCTTCGAGAAGGAAGATACGGAGAAAATTGAGCGGGCGTTTCCCACGGCGCGTTATAAGGTTGTCAGCCTGGAATGTACCGCGGAGCAGAAAGAACAGCTGGCGGAGAAGCTGCAGGAATGTTATGAGAAAAGATACCAATATCATTATTGTGTACTGGGACTTCCTATGATATTATTTAATAGGCCGTTTTACCAGAGGAATCATTATACATGTTCATCGTTTACTGCGAATATTTTGCAGGAGCATGGGATTGTGCTCTTCGATAAGCATTTCTCGTTGGTTACGCCCAGGGATTTCTATGAGCTGGAGCAGACGGAGACCGTTTATGAGGGAACGCTGCGCAAGTTTAACAGGCTGAATGGCTGTTATCCGGTTAAACGGAGAAATATGTTTCGCCAGATGTGGCAGAAATTATCTTATGTCGTGAATGGAGTATACTAATGAATCGTAAGAATTTAATCAGCGCCGTTATTTTTATATTGTTGGCAGTATTGACATTTTATGTTATTTTTAAGGGAAATGACATGGAAGCGGTCTTGGAATCAGTTAAGACTTTGCATCCTCTGTACCTGTGTGCAGCCGTATTTACCGCATTCTTTTTTGTGTCAGCAGAAGGGTTTATGATTTGCTATCTGCTGCGGGCTTTAAATTATAAGACAAGCGCTGCCACCTGTGTGAAATACTCATTTGTAGGGTTTTTCTTTTCCGGGATTACGCCCTCTGCTACCGGCGGACAGCCCATGCAGCTTTACTATATGCAGAAAGAAGGGCACAAAGTTTCCGACAGCTCCGTGGTGCTGATGACGGTGGCGGTAATTTATAAATTTGTGCTTGTGGTAATGGGAATCGGGATTTTGGTGTTCTATTATAAACCTCTTGCGGATTATCTGCAAGGCTACCTGTACCTTTATTATCTGGGATTATTTTTGAATACGCTGCTGGTTGTGATTCTTCTCTTTGTCATGGTCAGCCCTAAATGTTTTAAAGGGCTTGTCATAGGAGGAGAGAAACTGTTACAGAAATTACATATCCTTAAGAATTCCGGTGAACGTACCCAAAAGCTGATTGAGATGGCGGACCAGTACCACGAGGCAGTGTTGTTTTTTCTCAAAAATAAAGGCAAGATTTTCAATGTCATTGCATTTACTGTGGTGCAGCGCTGCAGCGTGTTTTTCCTTACATGGCTGATTTACAAAGGGCTGGGCTTAGAGGGTGTTAGCGCTTTCACGGTAATGAGCCTGCAGGCAGCAATCTATATTGCAGTCGATATGCTCCCGCTGCCTGGCGCACAGGGCATCACAGAGATGATGTATAAGACGGCGTTTTCCCAGATTTTCACCGGGGCCAGCCTGACGGCATCCATGTGTGTGACCCGAGGCTTGAATTTCTATATGGTGCTGATTGTCAGCGCATTCGTGGCAGCGTGGTGCCATTTGAAATCACGTGTAAGGAATGTAAATCAGAACAATGAATCATAAGTTTCCTGATTTTTTATAACAGCTGGTATTGGTGATGTTTTGCAGACAGCTCCTGCAGGATATTGCGCTTCATTTCAAATAAATTGTCCGATAAATCTACATATACCTTGCTGGGATTGGAAAAACGCTTGACCTCGTTCCAGAGCGTGTCCTTCTCCTGACTGCAGTATTTCTGGATTTCCATGACGCTGGGAGATTGGTAAATACAACGTCCTTTGTCAAAGACCTGTACCGGCAGACGGCGCATGGTGTAAGTGCCGCCGGCAAGCGTCGTGTATTTCCATGTTTCCAGGGGGTCAAAAATGCGCAGATTTTTCTCACAGTCAAACGTTTCTCCTTCCAGGCAGATTAAGTCCGCTTTGATTTTCCCGGATTCTTTCTCATATATCCGGTAAATCGTCTTGTTACCGGGGTTTGTGACTTTCTCTGTGTTCTCGGAAAGCTTAATCTTGGGCACGAATTCCCCCTGTTCATTTTGGATGGCGGCAAGTTTGTATACGCCTCCGAAAGCAGGGGTGTTCTTGGAAGTTATCAGATTGGTTCCCACTCCCCAGGAAGTGATGGCTGCTCCCTGAGCCTTGAGATTTTCAATCAGGTACTCGTCAAGATCGTTGGAGGCAGCAATAACGGCATCAGGGAAGCCGGCTTTATCCAGCATTTTCCTTGCCTGTTTGGAAAGATATGCCAGGTCGCCGCTGTCCATGCGGATGCCGTAGTTAGTCAGCGGAATGCCCTCAGCGCGCATCTCTTCAAATACCCGGATTGCGTTAGGGATGCCGGATTTTAAGGTATCATAGGTATCTACAAGCAGGATACAGGCAGAGGGGTAGTAGCGGGCATATGCTCTGAATGCCGTGTATTCGTCTGGAAAGCTCATAATCCAGCTGTGGGCATGTGTGCCTTTGACAGGTACGTCAAAGAGCTTGCCGCACAGAACATTGGAAGTGCCGCAGCATCCGCCGATGACAGCAGCCCTGGCGCCATATATCCCGGCATCCGGTCCCTGCGCCCGCCGCAGCCCAAATTCCATCACGCCATCGTCCCCGGCTGCGTAACAGACGCGTGCCGCCTTGGTGGCGATAAGGCACTGATGGTTTAAAATATTTAAGATGGCAGTCTCTACCAACTGTGCTTCCATGATAGGAGCGATTACTTTAATCAGTGGCTCTCTGGGGAAGATTACCGTGCCCTCCGTGATGGCATAGATGTCGCCGGAAAAGCGGAAATCTCTGAGATATGCTAAAAAGTCTTCTTCAAAAATCCCCAGAGACCTCAGATAAGAAATATCCGATTCGTCAAATTGAAGATGTTCAATATAATCTATAATCTGTGCAAGCCCGGCACAGATTGCATAACCGCCGTTATCTGGATTTGCGCGGTAGAAAGCGTCAAAGACGACTACGCTGTGGTCGCCGGTCTTAAAATATCCTTGCATCATTGTCAGTTCATATAAATCGGTCAGTAAGGTCAGATGTTCTGCATTCATGGGAATGGGGCTCCTTTCGTATTTTTATCAAATTATATCAAATAAGTTTTGTAGCTGCAACTGAACAATCTGCATACTTTTATTCTGGTTACCGTTCACTTACCATTGACGAGTGAACTGTAACATAGATTGTGATTTATTTGTGATTTGTATACAGGAACTCTTTTAATTTGGGGAAAAATGTGATAAGGTTATTTATTGTGAAGCAGAGTTGTCATATATTTTCAATAAGAGAGGTAAATGATTTTATGAAGAAGAGAATGATAGTATTATTGGCTGCGTTGTGTACCGTAACGCTGATTGGGGGCTGCGGGGACAAGAAAGGCGGCGAAGGGCAGGAGGCAAAGAACGATACCGAGGTTTCTGGAGGAGAGACGAGCGCAGAATCGTATGATGTGGACGAGTGCGTGAAACTTGGGGAATATAAAGGACTGGAACTGACGCTGGGCACTTATGAGGTCACAGAGGAAGATGTCAGGAACAATATTGAGAGTACGCTTGCTTCCTACCCGACTTATGAGGACACAGATAAGACTACCGTAGAAGAGGGGGACGTTGTAAATATTGATTATGAAGGACTCAAGGACGGCGTGGCATTTGATGGAGGAACGGCACAGGGGGCGAACCTGGAAATCGGCTCTGACAGCTTTATCGATGGATTTGAGGATGGGCTGATTGGCAAGAAAGTTGGGGAGAAGGTAGAACTGAACCTGACATTTCCGGAGGAATATCAGAATGCGGAGCTGGCTGGCCAGGCAGTCGTTTTCAAGGTGACAATCAATAAGATTGTGGAAGAAAAATTTATGACTTATGACACTATGACCGATGAATTTGTAGCAAGCAATTTTGTCAGCGATGGCTATCAGAGCGTAGACGATATGAAAAAGGGCGTGAAGGAGAAGCTTGAGAGCAATAATGAGGCAAACAAGAAAACTGACACCCAGAATGCAGTGTTTGAGAAGCTGCGTGAGACATCTACGGTGACGCTGCCGGATGGTTTGCTTGACCAGAGGATACAGGAGTATATGGACCAGTTTACAGATAATCTCAAAAATAGTTACAATATGGAACTTGCGGATTATCTGAGCAGCACGGGTTCAACGGAAGACGAGTTCAACCAGCAGGTACACCAGTATATTGAGGACAGTTTGACAAATCAGCTGCTTATGGAAGCGATAGCCAAGAAAGAAAATATTGAGGCAGATGAAGAAGGTTTTGCAGAATACAAACAGGGAATCGTAACAGATTTTGGTTATGAGAGTGAAGATGCCCTGATAGAGCAGTATGGTGAGGATTATGTTAAGAACGCATATGTCAGCGACAAGGCCATGGATTTTGTCATTGACAATGCTAATATTACCTATGATGCCGAAAGCGCTGCTAAGACGGAAACCCCAGAATAAGCGGGAAGAATCAATGATAAAGGAGAGAGGTTATGGAATTGACAAACATTAAAGACCTGTACCGCAGCAAAGAAGAGTATATTGATAAGGAAGTGAGCATTGGCGGCTGGGTGCGCAGTATCCGCGGCTCTAAGAACTTTGGCTTTATCGTGGTAAATGACGGAACGTTTTTTGAGCCGCTGCAGGTAGTATACCATGATAAGCTGGCGAATTTTGCAGAGGTGGAAAAGCTGAATGTAGGGGCGGCCATTATAGTCAGAGGCAAATTGGTTGCCACACCGCAGGCAAAGCAGCCATTTGAAATCCAGGCAGACGAGATTATTATTGAAGGCAAGTCCACGCCGGATTACCCTTTGCAGAAGAAGCGCCATAGTTTTGAATATCTGCGCACAATCTCACACCTGAGACCGCGTACCAATACGTTTGAAGCAGTGTTTCGGGTGCGTTCCCTGATTGCCTATGCCATTCACAAATTTTTCCAGGAGCGGGATTTTGTCTATGTGCACACGCCGATTATCACGGGAAGCGACTGTGAGGGCGCTGGAGAAATGTTCCAGGTAACAACGATGGATTTGCATGATATTCCGAAAAATCAGGATGGGACGGTGGATTTTTCCCAGGACTTCTTTAATAAGCCTACTAACCTGACTGTGAGTGGGCAGTTAAACGGCGAGACGTATGCGATGGCGTTTAAGAATATCTATACGTTCGGACCGACGTTCCGTGCGGAGAATTCCAATACCACAAGACATGCGGCGGAATTCTGGATGATTGAGCCGGAGATTGCATTTGCAGATTTGCAGGATGACATGGTCCTGGCTGAGAGTATGTTGAAATATATCATCAACTATGTGCTGGAACATGCCCCGGAGGAGATGCAGTTTTTCAATAATTTTGTGGACAAGGGGCTTTTAGAGCGCCTGAAACATGTGGCAGAATCTGAGTTTGCCCATGTCACATACACAGAGGCGATTGAGATTTTGGAGAAGAACAACGATAAATTTGAGTACAAGGTGTCCTGGGGGGCAGATTTGCAGACCGAGCATGAACGTTATCTGACCGAAGAAGTGTTTAAGCGTCCGGTCTTTGTGACAGATTATCCCAAGGAAATCAAGGCATTTTATATGAAACTCAACCCGGATGGCAAGACGGTTGCTGCAGTGGACTGCCTTGTGCCAGGAATCGGGGAGATTATCGGCGGAAGCCAGAGAGAGGATGATTATGACAAGCTGTGCCAGCGTATGGAAGAACTGGGGCTGAATAGGGAGGATTATGATTTCTATCTTGACTTGCGTAAATATGGCACGGCGAGACATGCCGGTTTTGGTCTTGGCTTTGAGCGGTGCGTCATGTACCTGACGGGCATGACCAATATCCGTGACGTAGTTCCGTTCCCAAGAACCGTAAATAATTGTGAGTTATAAACTGAGGAGGAGGCCGACATGAGATTCAAAAAAATTATCAGCGGGATACTTGCCTGTACTTTGGCAGTTACGTCCGTATTTGCAGTGAATGTCATTTCGGCAGAGGCAGATGGTTCATCTGGGATGGACAATTCTGCAAATGTCAGCGATACGTCAACGAATCCTGCCGTGGTGGCGGATTATGATTTTTCCAAGGCAGCGGGAGGGAGACTTGTAGACAAGTCTCCCTATAAAAATGATGCAGTTGTGCATGGAGAAGTTGACTGTGACAAAGAAGCTGCATTTATGGCATTGAGGGGAAACAGCTATGTGGACCTTCCCCTGGGAATTGTGGATTCCCTGACCGATGTGGAATCATTTACCATTGAGGTGAAATTTGCAAAATCTGCCGCTTGCGGCGATGACTCATGGCTGTTTTGCCTGGGTTCCAAAGCAGATGCCGACCCTGTGGAAAATACACTGTTCTTTTCCCCGAACAGCAGCCGTGGCATGGGAGTGCATATTGTAAAGAGGGATGAGGAGAAAACGCTTGTAAAATTGGGCGCGGCAAGGAAAGGTCGGTATTATACGGTCGATATGGTATTTGACCATGGTAAAATCAATCTGTATGTGGACGGCAGACGCGTAGGGACAGCAGATGGACTGGATACTGGCTGCAGCATGGAAAATGATATTGTTGCCGCTGGAACAGAGAATGATGTTCTGGGATTTATCGGCAGAAGCTGCCAGGCTGGCGGTTCAGGTTTTGTCGGCAGTCTTGTCTCTTTTAAAATATATGACAAGGCAATGACGGCAGACGAGATTTTTGCAGGTAGTTTTTGTGGGGAAGAGGAAAGCAGATTCTTCACGCAGACAGTACTTGCGGGCAACAAGGACATGCAGCATATCGCCTATGACCTCAAACTTCCAGGCAGAGTAGGGGAATACGAGTCAGTGACATGGAGTTCTGAACCGAACGTGATTGCGGCGAATGGCAAGGTATATAATGACAGGGATAAGGATACAGAGGTCAGGCTGACAGCTTTGGCGAAGAGAGGAACTGACCTGACGGCGGTAAGGGAGTTCACAGTCAAAGTCCTTAAATTGGATACCTCCCCCCTTAAGGCATTGATAAATAAGGTTAGCAAGGTCAGGGAAACTGATTATACGCCGGCAACATGGAGGCCGTATGCTGCCGCCCTTGCCAAAGCAAAACAGGCGGTCACAGGCAGGACAAGGCTGGGGCAGAGCGATTTGGCAAGGCTGCAGAGTACGCTGCAGAACTGTTATGATGCATTGTGCCGTCAGTATAAGGTGACAATCAGCTACGGATACGCAGGTGCGCCTCCGATTTCTCCCTTGTATGTCAGGAAAGGTGACATAGTTGATAAGAAAAAGCTTCCGCAGACTCCCCGGAGAATCGGTTATAATTTTGCTGGCTGGTATAAAGGGTCAAAACCATATAATTTCAAAAGCCCTGTTACAAAAAATATTACGATTACGGCAAGATGGAAAAAAACTGCCAGCGCGCCGAATGCGAGTAAGATTTCCCAAGCCGTCAACAAGAAAGGCAGGAAGCTGGCATTGAAGTTCAGCAAGTCCTCTGGAGCTTCAGGATATGAGATATTTTATGCCACCAACCATAAGTTTAAGGCAGCAAGGAAAGTGAGGACGAGCAAGACCAGCGTTACACTGAAAAAATTAAAAAAGGGCGTCTACTATGTAAGGGTGCGGGCGTATAAGAAAGGCGAGCCAATGCTTTACAGCGCTTACAGTAAGGTGAAAAAAATTAAGATTTCAAAGTAAAAAAATTTCCCCAAGGGAAACGCTTGGTATGGTGATATGCCCTGAATTGTTAATTAAAATGCATAAATACAAATAATAAAAAATATATGAAATTATTTTTCTGTCCCTGATAAGCGTTAAAGTATCCCAATGTGTGGAGTTCAGATTTTGGAAATGGTATAGTGTTTTCATGAAGGAGGAAACAGATTCATGAGAACAAATAAAATACTGAGAATGAAATTATGTAACTGGATGTTTGTTATCGCAGCATGCTTTTTGCTGTGTGGTATAACGGCGTGCGGCAGCAGTGGAAATCAGCCGGAAGATACCAGTAAACAGGAAGATTTTGCAATTGCTGATTTAGCAGGGACGCCTTCGGATTATGCGAAAGAGGAGAATTGGCTGAAAATTTCTGAAATTACCCATGAAGTAGATACTTTCTATCTTTATCCCACCTGTTATTCGGATGAGTCGGAGGATGCAAAGCCAATCTGCGACATAGACAATGAGGAAATGCAGGCTGGGGCAAGAGAAATTTATGAAAAACAGGGGACGGTCTATGAGGAATCCACCAATGTGTTTGCACCATTTTACCGCCAGAGCAATATCTTCCAGGTTGCAGGCTTAAGCCATGAGGAATTGGAGGATTATCAGAGAGGGGAACAGCGCACGGATGTTTATGCCGCGCTGGATTACTACTTTGAAAATTATAATGATGGCAGGCCATTTATCCTTGCCGGCCACTCTCAGGGTTCCATTATGACAAAGATTGTTCTTGGAGAGTATATGCAGGCTCATCCAGAATATTATGAGCGTATGGTTGCGGCATATCCCATCGGTTTTTCCATTACCAGGGATTGGCTGGAAGAACATCCATATCTGAAATTTGCTCAAGGAGCGGATGATACTGGCGTCATTGTTTCCTGGAACACAGAAGGAAAAGGAAACAAAGGGCAGAATAATCTGGTTGTAGAGCCAAATGCCATTAGTATTAATCCTATTAATTGGAAGTTGGATGATACGTATGCTGGATTTGAGGAAAATCTGGGCAGTCGTATTTTAGACGAGGAGAAAGGAACTTATGAGATTGTAAAAGGTATTGCGGATGCACAGGTAGATACGGAGCGGGGCGTTGTCATCTGCACCGCGGAAAATGTGGAATATGCACCTGCTGTCTTATTTGGACCGGAAAGTTTACATGCATATGATTATGATTTTTATTATGAAAATTTGCGGGAGAACGTAAAAACTAGGGTGGAAGCTTTTTTGAAAACGAGGTAGTGCTAGTGTACTGATACGTTTATATTCAGGTAAACCTCCTTGCCTGATTGCCCATCAGGCTGCGTTGTCATCAGTCGACGATGCCACTGCATCGCCTCTTTCTTCCGCCTTGCTGATGAACAATCATTCTGCGGAGTTTCACCAGATATAAATGTGTCAGTACACTGTTTTCTAAAAGTATAAGTGCGCTAAAAAATCGCTGTGGGCATTAAGCCTACAGCGATTGCAAATTATTCCGAAATTACTGCTAGAAATGCTTCCTGGATTGTAGTATGGATGTCCTCTCCCAGTAAGGGCAGGTTCCCGGCTGGAATCATGCCGCCAGCCATAGAGGGGTGTCCACCGCCATCGCCGTAAGGCTTAAGCACCCGGGCGATAAGATTTCCGGCATGGATGCGCTTCTGTTCACTGCGGATGGAAAAGCGGATGCCTTCTGTCTGCAAGGCATAGATAATTGCAATATCCACAACATCCAGAGACAGGATGAAGTCGGAGATAATGGCAATCAATGCCGGTGCACAGTTAAAGGGGATATAGGCAAAGCCTGTCCGGTCAAAAATCTGTATGTTCTGGATGGCTGCGCCATATGCCTGCAGGTCATTGAATTCCATGGTATTGCAATACATTCTGGAAACTAAATCCCAATCTGCGTGGGAAAAGAGGAAAGACAGCATTTCGGTATCCAATGCCGTAGTTCCGCGCGTGAAATCAGCAGTATCCATCTTGATGCCATAGGCGAGCGCTGCCGCGCATTTGGGGCTAATCGGTGTATCCGTGCTCTGGAAATAGGAAGCTATCAGGCAGGAACAGGAGCCTACCGAACGGATATCCTGATACAGGTAATTATATGGGAAGAAGATGGGGTGGTGGTCAATACATGCCACCTCATCGCCAATTAAGTCGGTGACGTTGCTGTTCTTTTTCTGAGAGTCTACCAAAACGATGTAATCATCTTCTGTCATATCGGGCACATCATTTTTGGAAAACATGGTAATCCCAAAAGTTTCCAGCATTTTCTTGACGCTGAGCCGGTCAATCTTCCCATCATAGCATAGGGTAGAGGGAACGCCGTGGTGTGCCAGGAAATTCTGTAGTCCGAAAGCGCTGGCAATGGCGTCCGGGTCAGGGAAATTGTGTGTCTGTATATAAACGGTATGGTCTTTTAGTGTTTCGACTAATTCCATTGGATTCATAAGTGTAGTCCCCTCCTTAGGTCAAAGTACTTCTTTGGCTGTTCAAAGTCATCAAATGTGTGAACAGTAACTGTGTTTTTCCCTAGGTCATTATATCTTATCATAAATTCTTGAAAAAGTCATCATATTTTGCTATGATGCTTGCAGGGATATTTCAGGGAGGGCAAGATTGTGCAGGAAAAGTGGGTAGTAGCTGCCAAGAAAGCGGATTTTAAGGGAATTGCCAGGCGTTTTGGCATTGACCAGGTGACAGCCAGGATTATCCGCAACCGGGAGGTTGTAGGAGAGGAAGCTATTGAGCAATACCTTCATGGAGACCTGGAAGGTTTACATAATCCTACTCAGATGAAAGATATCGTTTTGGCAGCAGGCCTTTTGCAGGAGAAGATAAAACAAGGAAAACGCATTCGTATTTTAGGTGACTATGACATTGACGGCGTACAGTCTGTCTATATTTTGTATTCTGCATTGGAGCGCTGCAAAGCGCGGGTTGATTATGTGATTCCAGACAGGATTGCAGACGGTTACGGCGTGAATGAGCGCCTGGTCAACCAGGCAAAAGAGGATGGGATAGATACGCTCCTTACTTGTGACAATGGCATAGCGGCATTTGATGAAATTGCCCTGGCAAAAGAATATGGCATGACGGTAATTATCACGGACCATCATGAAGTACCCTATGAAGAGATGGAACTTGGGGAACGAAAATTTAAGATTCCTCCGGCGGATGCAGTGGTAAATCCCAAGCAGCATGATTGCCCATACCCATTCAAGAACTTGTGCGGTGCAGCAGTCGCCTTTAAATTGATTCAGGTGTTTTACCGGCAGATGGGATTGCCGGATGAGGAAGCTTTTGCATATCTGGAAAATGCCGCATTTGCCACGGTAGGGGATGTCATGGATTTGCAGGGTGAGAACCGGATATTGGTAAAGGAAGGCCTGAAAGCCCTGAACCACACGAAAAATTATGGGATGCGCGCGTTGGCAGCAAAGAATCAGCTTCCGCCCGGTGCGATTAAATCGTATCATATTGGATTTGTGCTGGGTCCCTGCCTCAATGCCAGCGGGCGCTTAGACACGGCAAAGCGTGCACTATTGATGCTGCTGGCAAAGGACGAGTATCAGGCTGCAGAATATGCGGGGGAACTGTATGACTTGAATGTGAGCCGTAAGGAACTGACAGAACAGGGGGTACGGCAGGCAAAAGAACTGGTAGAGCAGATGGGCGCTTCCTTGGATAAAGTGCTGGTCCTTTATCTTCCAGACTGCCATGAAAGCCTTGCCGGAATCATTGCCGGGCGCATTCGTGAACAGTATAACCGTCCGGTATTTGTGCTTACCAAAAGTGAGGATGGCGTGAAAGGTTCCGGGCGTTCCATAGAACAATATTCCATGTACGAGGAAATGACGAAGTGCAAGGAATTATTTATAAAATACGGCGGTCATCCCATGGCAGCAGGTTTGTCCCTGCCGGAAGAGAACGTAGAACTGTTTCGCCGAAGACTCAATGAGAATACGACATTGACAGAGGAAGATTTGTGTAGGAAAATCGTAATAGATGTTCCTATGCCTTTATCATACATATCCAAAGAATTGATACAGGAACTGAATATCTTAGAGCCCTTTGGAAAGTCTAACGAGAAACCGGTATTTGCCGACAGGGATATTGAGATTTTATCTATGAGGATTTTGGGAAAGAACCAAAATGTGTGCAGGATGCAGGTGAAAAGCGCGGACTCAGCGGTTTTGCCGGCTTTGTATTTTGGGGAGACAGAACAGTTTTTAAACTTTCTCGCGCAAAAATTTGGAGACAGTGCGCTCAGGCAGTCGCTGGCAGGCGTTGGCAGCGGCATGACGATTTCTGTCGTATACTATCCTGAAATAAACAGATATAACGGAAGGGAAGATATTCAGATTGTCGTGAAAAATTATAGCTGACACGATGCATTCTCTTGAATATTTGCGGTATCAGCAGTTGTTATAAATTTTATGAGAGAAAGGGAAAAGCCATGTTTGGAACTTCAAAATGGAAACAGGAAATAAAAGATAAGGAACAGGAACTTGCAAAATGCCAGTCGGCATTGGCGCAGTCGGAGCAGAGGCTTAGTAAAATGAGCATGATGTGGCTGGATGCGGGACAACGCATTTCAGAGCTGGAACGGAGCCGGCGTGAGTTGGAACGGCAGCTGAAGCAGGTAACATCATCGGTTGAGGGTGTCTCCAATGAGTGCAGGAATCAGTCAGAAAACAGCCAGAAACTCTTGCAGCAGGCGCAGGAAATGATTGGGAGGCAGGAGCAGCTTCGGGAGGAGCATGAGCAAGTGCAGGGGGAAACGGAAAATGCAGTGGCACAGGAGCCAATTTCCCTGGCGAAAATAATTGCTCCGATTACCGCAGAACTGAGCAATGGTATGGACGAAATGCGCAAAATGTTAGAAGATGTGGTAGAGATTGGCAGACAGATGGGCGTACTCTCCCTGAATGCAGCAGTTGAGGCAGGAAGACTGGGAGAAGGCGGAAGGAAATTCGTAGAAGCAGCAGAAGAGGTCCGGGGAATGACCGAACAGTATCAACAGGCGACATCTACGTTGGCGCAGCAGATGCAGATTGTGGGCATGAAATGGCAGAAATCAAAGAGTGAGATAGAGGAAGTGGAGGGGCGTCTCAAACAGCAGTATGCCCGGTTGGAGGATACAAGGAATGCATGTGCAGCCGTCGGAGAGGAAATATTAAATCTGCCGTTGGCAGGATTTTACAGCGAAATGGAAAAAGTACTTGACAATAGGCTGTTGGAGGAACGGTGCCAGAATGTTTCTCAGAAAGCAGAAGAAGCCAAGGAGGATTTTGCCCAGCAGCAGGAGACCTGGGGCAGCCTCCGCCAGACAGCGGACGAAGCAAAGTCTCTGATAAAGGATATTCAGGGATAAAGCGTTCACGTAGATTATAATGTGCATCATGGTGCGATAGAATGGAGGATAATATGAAAAAGAGCGTATGCAAATTTCTGTCAGCAGACGGTGAGACACAGATTCATGCGGTAAAATGGGAGCCGGAACAAGGAGAGATTGCTGGCATTTTACAGATAAGCCATGGTATGATAGAATATGTAGAACGTTATGAGGCATTTGCAGAGTACCTGACAGGGAAGGGATTTGCTGTTGTCGGGAATGACCATCTTGGGCACGGTGCATCCGTCCGGTCTCAGGAATACTGGGGATATTTTGCGCCGGAAAAAGGCAGCGATATCGTGGTTGAAGATTTGCACAAGCTGCGCATGAGAACTCAGAAGGAATATCCCGGCGTTCCCTATTTTATGTTGGGGCACAGCATGGGTTCTTTCCTTTTGCGGAAATATCTGTCCATACATGGGAAAGGGCTGTCTGGGGCAATCGTTATGGGAACGGGAACGCAGACAGACAAGACGGTGAAAATTGGCAAAACAGCCTGTAAAATCATTGCTTTGTTCCGAGGATGGAAGCACCGCGGAGGCTTTGTGGAAAAACAGGTATTTTCAGCAAATAACAAGAGGTTTGAACAGGAGGGTGACGGCGCCTGGCTCACGAAAGACCAGGACATTGTAAGCGCTTATAGAAAAGAACCGCGCTGTACGTTCCAATTTACCCTCAATGGTTTTTATAACCTGTTCGATACGATATACTATATCAATCGTCCAGAGCATATTGCGGCAATTCCCCAAGACCTGCCGTTGATTTTCCTGTCAGGGGAGGATGACCCGGTGGGCGATTATGGCGCAGGTGCGAAGAAAGCATATGAGACTTATGTGCAGGCGGGCATTGCGGATATCGGTTTTAAGCTGTATCCTGCTGACCGCCATGAAATTCTAAATGAACTGGATAAAGAGGTTGTTTATGAAGATATTTACGAATGGCTGCAAGAACATTTGCCGGGATAGTAATAGTCCATCCATGCCATTCGCAGGTAACTAAAAATACATTGTACCATAGCGTACAGGAATGGAGGAAACTATGAAAGAGAATATCAAAAAGTGGATTGCAATGCTGCTAGTGTGTGCACTGGCAGTCCTGCCGTCAGCCAGTGCATTTGCGGCGGAGACAGACCAGGCACAGACAGAGCAGACGGAGGCTGGTGTAGATGCAGCTGGTCAGGAAGGCGAAGTCACAGAGCCTATTACCAAGGAGGATAAGCCTTATCTTGCGCTGGGAGCCAACCTGACGGCGGAGCAGCAGGCCGTAGTGCTGCAGCTTTTAGGGATTAACCCATCAGAACTTGCTGAGTATGACGTGATTTACGTGACAAATGAGGAAGAGCACCAATATTTGGGCAATTATGTAGATGCCAGCAAGATAGGTACGCGCTCCCTCTCTTCCGTGCTTGTGGTAAAAAGGGAACAGGGACATGGAATCAATATCACCACCAAGAATATTTCTTACTGTACCATCGGTATGTATAAGAATGCCCTGATTACGGCGGGGATTACGGATGCGGATATCATTGTGGCAGCGCCTACGCCGATTTCTGGCACAGCGGCATTGGTGGGAGCCATGAAAGCATATTCTGATATGACTGGGGAAGCAGTCACCGAACAGAGCATGGATACAGCGTTAAACGAGCTGGTTCTTACCGGGGAGTTGGCAGATGTAGTTGGCGATACAGAGAAAGCGGAAGAGTTGGTTGCGTATCTCAAACAGGAGGTTCTTACCAAAGATTTAGAGGATGAGAATGACATCCGGCTGGCAATTGATGAAGCCTGTGAGGAGTTTGACGTATACCTTTCAGAGGAAGAGGTTACACAGCTTGTTGGTTTGATGCAAAAGATTGGGAATTTAGACCTTGACATTGATTCCATTAAGGACCAGGCACAGGAGTTGTACGACAAACTTTCCAATATCGATGCCGGGGGATTTCTGGATAAGATTATCGGATTTTTCAAATCTATTGGGGATTTCTTTAAGGGATTGTTTTCCTGAACATAACAAAAACTTCTGCTCTCTTTTTCGTGCAGATAAAGAGAGGACGTCTTTCGTGAAATTTGTTAGGATTATTTTGTAAAAAGGAGTGTGTGCAATGGAATGGATAGAAAGATTAAATAAGGCAATTGACTATATTGAGGAAAATCTTACAGATAAGATTGACTATGATGAGTTAGGGAAAATTGCCTGCTGTTCCGCCTATCATTTTCAGAGGATGTTTTCTTATATGGCAGGTATGCCTTTATCTGAGTATGTGCGCAAGCGGAAAATGTCATTGGCTGCAGTGGACCTGCAGGGCAAAGAAGCCAAAATTATTGATGTTGCAGAGAAATATGGCTACAGCTCGCCTACGGCGTTTAACAGGGCATTCCAGGCGATTCATGGAATTGCGCCGTCTGCAGTCAAAGCGGAAGGCGTATCTGTAAAATCCTTTCCACCGATTGCATTCAAAATCACAATCAAAGGAGCAGAAGAGATGAATTATCGAATCGAAACGAAAGAATCATTCCGTATCGTGGGTGTGTCCGTGCCGCTGGAAAAAGAAATTGAAAAAAATTTTTCAGTCATTCCCTCAAAATGGCAGGAAGTATCGACAAACGGCACATTGCCCAAGCTCATTCAGATGATGGACGCAGAACCTATGGGCGTGCTTGGCATCAGTACCTGTAATGAAGAGGAGCCATGGCGGTATTACATTGCAGTTGCCACCGCAAAAGAGAAAGGGGAATTTGAGGAATATACGGTACCGGCGGCAACATGGGCGATTTTTCCTGGAAGCGGCACAAACCAGTCTATTCAGGAACTGGAAAAGCGTATCGTAACAGAATGGCTTCCAACGTCAGGGTATGAATATGCGAACGCCCCGGACATTGAGGTCTATATCAACCCAGACCCTGAGGATGCCAAATATGAGGTGTGGATTCCTGTAACCAAGAAATAATAATTAAAATGGATATTTATCATTCTGATACCTTTGTAGGAGTTTTCTGCAGAGGTATCAGAATTATTTTATTTCTTCTGCATTTTCTGTTTCACTTTCAAACGGTTTTCTTCATTAAATCCTACCAATATGTCATGGTTCGCCTCCGACAGGTAATCCATGATGCCGTCAATGTCGGATTTCATGTTTTTCGGGCACTGGATATATAAGCGCTTGTTGGCAGTAATGTGCAGTGTGTAGGAGATGCTGAAATGATGCCAGAGAATCTTGTGCAATGTAGAGTACTTGTAAATCCAGATTATCTCCTGAATAGGCACTATGGCAACGCCGTAGTTGGCAAGCATAATAAAATAATGCTCTGTGATAAACATATCCTCGGTAGCCAGCTGCGGCAGCGTGGCAAGTTCTTCCTCTGCCTGTGCAAGCAGCACAGATGGTTTGCCAAAGAGCCTCAGACGCCGACAGGCGGGAGAGAACACCGGGAAGCAGATGTAGAGGATATAGAGCAACAGCCGGATTAGGGAATAAGCGCCGGAAGCGAAATAAACGCCCAGCAGAAGGGCGCTGGGAATCAGCTGAAAAGCCGGTTCACTGATAAAGTAGCTGCTGACTTTGCGGGAAATCCCATCTTTCGTCCATTGCAAATCATGAGATAAATTTTCTAACAAAGCATCATACATGGCATTGCCCTTGAGGACACGACCGCGAATCTGCACGGAACGTATCTGGGGAAGCCCCTCCTCACAGGTGTGGGGCTCTAACAGGACAATTACACATTCATCGTCCCACAGGGTATAGTAATAATAGCCGTTTGTCTGACCAAAAGAGGTATTTGTGTAGCCTGTAAAGTACAGGTTGTTCATCCTGGCATCGACATAGGAAAAATGATTTTTGCTATATTCAGCAAGATTGCCAAGGTTGTCTAAGGGCTGTGGGAATAAGATATCGTATAGGGGAAAGAGCAGCCACAGCACAAGCAAAACAATCAGGTATAAAATGGGGGAAAACAGCCGTCTCAGGTAGACGCGCCGGGTGTGCCTGGATATGTAGTGGTCGTAATTTTCAGTCATGGGAACTCCTTATAAGAAACAGTTTTCCGTAAATCGGGATTACTGTGTATTTTTTTATGCAATAAAACTAGTATACGTTTTTTGGACGCAAGAATCAAGGGCTTCTGCAATTGACTTTTAGGAGGAAAGTTGATAGTATATGACCTAAGAAGGCGCCCAGTGATATGGCAAGAGGAGGGACCGAAATGGAAGCCTATACAGGATTTGCAGAGGTGTATGATTTGTTCATGGACAATGTGCCCTATGAGGAATGGAGCCATTATCTGATTTCTCTGTTGCAGGAATATGGCGTATTGGAGGGTCTTGTGTTGGAGCTGGGCTGCGGCACAGGGAAGATGACGCGGCTTCTGGCACAGGAGGGCTACGATATGATTGGCGTGGATTCCTCAGAGGAAATGCTGCAGGTTGCCAGGGAGAAAGAATGGGCTGTCGGTGGATTTGAGGCGGCGGAAATTGGAAAAGAAAGATGGGCGGCAGATGAATCTGCGCCTGTAGGGATGGGAAGAAAACAATCGGACATCTTATACCTTCTTCAGGATATGCGCGAATTTGAATTATACGGAACGGTGAAAGCGGTGGTGTGTGTCTGCGATTCCCTTAATTATATTTTGGAGGAAGAGGAGCTGCTGACCGTTTTTTCTTTGATAAATAATTATCTGGACCCGGGAGGGATATTTATTTTTGATATGAATACTCTCTACAAATACAGGGAAATCTTAGGAGAGAGCACAATCTGTGAGAACAGGGAAGAGGGAAGCTTTATCTGGGAGAATTTTTATGATGATAAGGAGCAGATTAATCAATATGATTTGACGCTGTTCGTTCGGGAACAGGAGGAGCAGGATTTGTACCGCAAATATGAAGAAACGCATTTCCAGAGAGGGTACGAGCTGCAGAATGTACGAAATTTGCTGGAACAGGCGGGCATGGAATTTGTGGCAATGTACGATGCATTTACCAGGAAGCCTGTGAAGGAGCGGAGTGAGCGGGTCTATATGATTGCAAGGGAACAGGGAAAACATTAGGATAAAACAGGAGCAGGAGCGATGAGTGAATACAGGGACTATATGGTAAGGGCAACAGCGGCGGACAAGCAAATCCGAGCGTTTGCAGTGACGTCTAAGGATTTGGTGGAGCAGGCGAGGAGCTACCACAATACCAGCCCGGTGATTACGGCTGCGCTTGGCAGACTGCTGACCGGCGGCGTGATGATGGGCTGTATGATGAAAGGGGACAAAGACCTTCTGACTTTACAGATAAAATGTGCAGGACCGGCGAAAGGGCTGACCGTCACGGCAGACAGCCTGGGCAATGTCAAGGGCTATCCCCATGTACCGGACGTGATGCTGCCCCCTAATGACAAAGGGAAACTGGATGTCGGCGGCGCTTTGGGGCTGGGAATTCTAAGCGTAATCAAGGATATGGGGTTAAAAGAACCTTATGTGGGACAGGTAGCCCTGCAGACTTCCGAGATTGCGGAAGATTTAACTTATTATTTTGCAACTTCTGAGCAGGTGCCCTCCGCAGTAGGGCTAGGTGTCCTGATGAATCGTGACAATACTGTAAAACAGGCGGGCGGCTTTATCATCCAGCTTATGCCTTACACGGATGAGAAAGTAATTTCTGCCTTGGAAAAAAAGGTGGCGGAAGTAACCTCCGTGACAGATTTGTTAGAGCGGGGCGTGACGCCGGAGGCTTTGCTGGAGCAGATTTTAGGGGAATTTGGCGTGGAGGTTACGGAGAAAATGCCGGTGCAGTATTCCTGCAATTGTTCCAAAGAGCGTGTCACGCGCGCCATAGCCAGCATTGGCAAAAAAGATATCCGGGAGATGGTGGAGGCAGATGAATCCATTGAGGTAAATTGTCAGTTTTGTGATAAGCATTATGTGTTTACCCCGGATGAACTAAAAGAGCTGCTGAAAGGAGCGAATCGTTGAAAGATGGGTTTATTAAGGTGGCAGCGGTAACGCCGGAAATCCGGGTAGCTGACCCCATATATAACAGGAAAAAAATCATGGAGAAAATTGAGGAGGCGGAACAGTTTCGCGCTGTAGTTGTAGTATTTCCAGAACTTTGCATCACAGGATATAGCTGTGGGGATTTGTTTTTTATGGACCCTCTTCTGGAGGAGGCAAAGCAGTCATTAATTCAGATTGCTGAGGATACTGCCGGGAAAAATATGCTGGTATTCGTGGGACTTCCGGTTGCATACCGGGGTGCAATTTACAATGTGGCAGCCGCTCTCTCAAATGGCAAAATATTAGGCTTGGTTCCCAAGCAAATTATTCCAGGATATAATGAATTTTATGAGACAAGGTATTTTGAGCAGGGGATGGAAGCTCCGGTGGAAGTCATTTTAGACGAGAATGTTTCTGTCCCCATGGGCGGACACTTGCTTTTTAGCCCGGACAGCCTGCCGGAATTAAAGGTTGGCGTGGAAATCTGCGAGGATATCTGGTCTCCGCAGCCGCCCAGCATTTCCCATGCGCTTGCCGGGGCAAACGTGATTGTGAATTTGTCGGCAAGCAATGAGTTTACAGGCAAGGACTGCTACCGTAAAAGTCTGGTGCAAGGGCAGTCTGCGCGGTTAATCTGCGGTTATGTGTATGCGAGCGCCGGAGATGGGGAATCCACACAGGACGTTGTGTATTCCGCGCACAATATGATTGCGGAAAATGGTGTTATGCTGGCAGAGGCGGAACGTTTTAAGAATCAGTCTGTCTACGCGGAGCTTGACATTCAAAGGCTCAATGGGCAGCGTAGGCGGATGACGACTTTTCAGGGCCAAAAGGGAGATTATCAGGAAATATCGTTCCATCTGAAAAAAGAAGAGACAATGCTTACGCGCTTTGTAGACCCTGCGCCTTTCGTGCCTGGACAAGAGGAAGAACGGAGAAAGCGCTGTGAGGAGATTTTGTCCATCCAGTCCATGGGGTTGAAAAAACGTTTGCAGCACACGAATTGCCGCTGTGCAGTTGTGGGGATTTCCGGCGGTCTTGATTCTACTCTGGCTTTGCTGGTGACAGTGCGGGCTTTTGATTTGCTGGGACTTGATAGGAAAGGTATCCTGGCAGTCACCATGCCGGGGTTTGGCACAACAGACCGCACGTATGATAATGCACTCGGTTTAATCCGCTGCCTGGGCGCGGAACTTAGGGAGGTAGATATCCGGGAAGCTGTGAGGGTACATTTTCATGACATTGGACAGGAAGAGGGCAACCATGATGTGACCTATGAAAATGGGCAGGCGAGGGAGCGCACACAGATTCTGATGGATATTGCCAACCAGCACGGCGGCATGGTCATAGGTACCGGCGACATGTCGGAGCTTGCCCTTGGCTGGGCGACTTATAATGGGGACCATATGTCTATGTATGGCGTCAATGCCTCGGTGCCGAAAACGCTTGTGCGCCATCTGGTGCGTTACTATGCGGATACCTGTGGGAACCAGGAACTTACGGATACGCTTCTGGATATCCTGGACACGCCGGTAAGCCCGGAACTTTTGCCGCCCGAAGATGGGAAAATTTCTCAGAAGACCGAGGACCTTGTAGGTCCCTATGAACTTCATGACTTCTTCTTGTACCATATGCTCCGCTTAGGGTTTGGACCGGAAAAGATTTTCCGGCTTGCAGTCTATGCATTTTGTGATGTGGAGAATACGAAGGAAATCCGGTACACGCCAGAAATTATTTTAAAATGGGAAAAGATATTTATCCGCAGGTTTTTCAGTCAGCAGTTTAAGCGTTCCTGTCTGCCGGATGGACCGAAAGTAGGGACGGTTGCCGTTTCTCCGCGGGGTGATTTAAGGATGCCCAGCGATGCCAGCGCAGATTTGTGGATTGCGCGTCTTGAAAAATGCCTGGGTTAGACAGTGCGGGTTTGCAGGCTGCACGTTTTGAGGATTATATGGAATGAATTTGCAACTGATTTGGTAGGGAAGCTGAAACGGCAGTTTATATATTTTTTATAGAATATTCTCGGTTTGTTAATTGCAATTTCCATGATTAATATTACAATAATAAATATGTTTGGATATATTATTGTCAATAAACCGGAGATGAAATTTAAAGAATTTGATTTGTATCAATCTTATTACTGCGGGCTCTGTAAAGTATTGAAAGATTCTTATGGCAGGGCGGGGCAGCTGACGCTAAGCTACGATATGACGTTTGTCGTCTTGCTGCTCACCAGCCTCTACGAGCCTGATACGGTAATGAGTTATAGAAAGTGCATAGCACATCCGCTGGAGAAGCATCCTGCGAGGGTTAACGTATATACTCGGTATGGGGCGGACATGAATCTCCTTCTGTCCTATTATAAATGTCTGGACGACTGGGAGGATGAGCGCAAATTTTCCCGGAAGGCTATGGCGGTATCTTTGCAGAAGCGGTTTCGTAAGGTGGCTGAAGCTTATCCTGAGAAGGAATGCCTGATTCGGGAGAAGATGGAACAGATTCATGGATGTGAGAAAGCGCAGTGTGCGAATCTGGATGAGGTGTCCGGCTATTTCGGAGAGATTATGGCTGAGGTTTTCGCCTATCGTCAGGATGAATGGGAGATGGATTTGCGCCGTATGGGATTTTTCCTCGGCAAATTTATTTATCTGATGGATGCCTATGAAGATGTGGAAAAGGATGCCCGGTCAGGTAATTATAATGTGTTTTTGCATGAATACCAGGAGGCAGATTTTGGGCAGCGCACGGAGAATATTCTTGGCATGATGATGGCGGAATGCTCACGCGCTTTTGAACGGCTGCCGATTGTGGAGAACGCAGAGATTCTGCGCAATATCCTCTATTCTGGCGTGTGGAGCCGGTATGAGCTTGTAAAACGCAGACGGGAAGGGAAAGAACATGTATGATCCATATGCAGTCCTTGGAGTATCGAGGACTGCCACTGATGAAGAAATTAAAAAAGCATACCGGTCTCTGAGCCGGAAATACCATCCGGATGCGAATGTCAATAATCCGAACAAAGAGCAGGCAGAAGAGAAGTTCAAGGAGATTCAGCAGGCTTACCAGCAGATTATGTACGAAAAGGAACATGGGACTTCCGGCAGTTATGGCGATTCTGGCTATGGACAGGCGCAAGGCGGCAATACATACTGGGACTTTGGCGACTTTTTTGGCGGGTCTGGCTATGGGCAGCAGAATCGTAGCCGTGAGCAGGATTCAGAGACTGCCTATAAGCGGGCGGCGGAGAATTATATCCGCAGCGGGCATTACAGGGAGGCATTAAATGTGTTGGGCAGTATCCGTGACCGCGATGCATATTGGCATTATCTGAACGCCATTGCCAATTCCGGTGTGGGCAATAATGTCGAGGCAATGGAGTCTGCACAGCGCGCGTTGGCGATGGAGCCGGGGAACCGGCAGTACCAGCAGCTCTATGCCAATCTCCAGAATGGCGGCAGCTGGTATTATGACCAGCGCCAGAGTTATGGGAGCCCTATCGGAGGCAGCGGGAGTTTTTGCCTGAAACTCTGTATTGCCAACATGATATGTAATCTCTGCTGTGGAGGCGGAGGGCTTTGCTGCGGAGGCAGAGGACCATATATTTAGATAGAATAGGTGAGCGGGATGGATTATATGGTACTGTATTCCAGTAAGACTGGAAATACCAAGAAGGTAGCCACGGAAATTTTCAGTGCGCTTCCAGGCATGTCTAAGGACATGCAGAGTTTGGATGAATATAGAGGAAAAGAGGCAGACATTTTCTTTATTGGGTTCTGGGTCAGCCGGGGCACTTGCGAAATGTCTGTGATAGATGCCATGTCGGAACTGCATGGCAAGAAGATTGCCTTGTTCGGCACTTGCGGACTGGGCAGTGATACCGAATATTACAGGAGCATTGAGCAGAAAGTCAATGTCTGGATACCAGATGACTGTGAGTACCTGGGGATGTTTCTCTGTCAGGGGAAGATGCCCATGCAGCTGCGGGAGCATTATGAGATTCCCTGGGAGGATTCCAGACAGGAAGAATGCCGCAAGAAACTGCTCCATAATTTTGACGAAGCGCTGTTCCATCCCAACGAGGCGGACTTGGCGGAAGCGAGGGCTTTTGTGGAGCAGGTGCTGGATAAGTGCATGAGCCATTAAAAGGGCTTGCAATATTATAACATATACATGAGAACAAGGAGGAAAACAGTATTGAAAGAGAACAAATATGCGGGGACGCAGACAGAGAAGAACCTTGAGGCAGCATTTGCCGGGGAATCCCAGGCAAGGAACAAGTATACATATTTTGCCTCTGTGGCAAAAAAGGAGGGCATGGAGCAGATTTCCGCACTTTTCCTTAAGACTGCGGACAATGAGAAAGAGCATGCGAAGATGTGGTTCAAGGAGCTGAACGGCATTGGAAGCACGGCAGAGAATCTTGGCGAGGCAGCTGCAGGTGAGAATTATGAATGGACAGATATGTATGAAAGTTTTGCCAAGACAGCAGAAGAAGAAGGTTTTGCGGAGCTTGCTGCCAAATTCCGTATGGTTGGGGCAATTGAAAAACATCATGAGGAGCGTTACCGTGCCTTGCTCAAGAATGTAGAAACAGCGTCAGTTTTCGAGAAGAGCGAGGTCAAAGTCTGGGAGTGCCGTAACTGTGGACATATCATTGTAGGGACAAAGGCGCCGGAGGTCTGTCCGGTATGTAACCATCCCCAGAGTTATTTTGAAATCAGTGAGAAAAATTATTGATATTATTCCGTAAAATGTTTGAAAGTAAGAAAATCAGTGTCAGGAATGTTTCCCGGCACTGATTTTTTTATCTTATAGGAAAGTAGTTACAGAGCGACTATTTCCTATAAGATAAAAATAAGATGCGCACTCGTGCAATAGGTATTAGTCGCTAAAGCGACTTGCACTCGGCGCGGCAAAATAATTGTTGACAAATAATATTATATAATATATAATATTAAACATAAAATAGTAATATTAAAAATATAATATTATTGAGGAAACAGCAAAGTAAAGGAGTGGTGGAATGGTATTTAATACAGGTGCAGCTCTTTTGGATGCCATTGTTCTCGCAGTAGTGAGCAAAGAGAAAGAGGGCACATATGGTTACAAGATTACCCAGGATGTGCGGCAGGCAATTGAAGTATCTGAGTCCACGCTGTATCCGGTGCTGCGGAGGCTGCAGAAAGATGGCTGTCTGGAAGTCTATGATATGGAATGCGGTGGAAGAAACCGCAGATATTACAAGATTACGGACAGCGGCAGCGCGCAGTTGGATTTATACCGGACAGAATGGGAAACTTATTCTTCTAAAATTACAATGTTATTTTCGGGAGGAGAGCTGGCATGAGAAAAGAGGAATTTATGAGGCAGCTGGAGGCGCTGCTGGCAGACATATCAGAGGAAGAGAAACGGGAAGCGTTAGCTTACTATTGGAGTTATTTTGAAGATGCTGGGGAGGAGAATGAGGAGCGTATCTTGCGGGAACTGGAATCCCCGGAAAAGGTGGCGGCTACGATTAAAGCAGACCTTAAGGTGGATTCAAGAAAGGATACCGGGGCTTATACGGAGCGCGGTTATGAAGACGAGCGTTTTGCAAAGAGCAGCCAGACCATAGAGATTAAGGAGAAGACTTCCCAGAGTAAGGGCTGGAGAAGTTCTGATGCAGATGAGAACCGTACGTTAAAGATTGTATTGATTGTTATCATTGCAGCCGTAACGAGCCCCATTTGGCTGAGCCTTTTAGCTGGAATCGTTTCGTTTATTGCAGCAGCGGCAGGGATAGCGTTTGGATTCATAGCGGCAGCTGTCGGGCTTTATATAGCTGGCGGAGTATTGTTTGGCGTTGGAATCGGACAGTTTGCCATGGGAAGCATTGCCGTAGGCTTTGGCCTGGTGGGAGCAGCGATGTTTGTGTGGGCTGTGGCAATTCTGATGACAGTTTTTGGTGTATGGCTTTGTGGCAAAGGCATCCCATTGCTTTGCAGAGGTCTTGAAAGTCTGTGGAAGAAAGTGTTTCCGGGGAAGGAGAAAACGATATGAAAAATTTTATGAAAATTGCCTTGATTGTGGCGTTGGTGTTGGTGGTTTTAGGAAGCGTATGCTGTACGGTCAGCCTGGGGATTGGATTCAGCTTTGAACAGTTCTGGACAGACGTAGAAGATGGAAAATATAGCTTTGGTCCGATTGAGAGCCTGGGGGACGTCACCTGGCGGAATCGGTTTAACTGGCGGGACGATGGCGAAAGCTGGAAGAGTGCGGAAAGGGAGGATTTCATATTTCAGTGGCAGGGAGATGGGGGTGCGTCCCCTGTGAAAAAACTGGATTTGGAGGTTTATTATGGCACGGTGAATATTATGGAGAATACAGAGAATAAAGAGAATATTCAGGTAACGGTAGAATACCGTAAGAAGAATCACCGGCGTAAGGTGGAGGCGTATCAGGACGGCGATACGTTGAAGATTGAGGAGACTGGAAGCAAACGCAGCAGAAATAATGACAGCACCAGGATAACCATCCTCATTCCAGAAGCGATGATGGAGGAAGGCAATATTCTGGAGGAACTCTCGCTTAAGCAGGATGCTGGGGATATCTCGGTGAATATGCCCTTGACGGCAGAGAAAATTGATATCAAGGTAAATGCGGGTGAGTGCCAGGTTGAGTCAAAACTTCATGCACTACAGGAATTTAAAGCAGATGTGGGCGCAGGAGAGATTGACCTGTCATCGGTAGAAGCTGCCAAAGTAACATTGAATGCCAATGTCGGAGAAATTGATGCAGCCAGGATTACGGCAGATGAGATTTATGTTGACTGTGGGATTGGCGCTATCGATGCCATGGTTTCCGGGCGCGAGCAGGATTATAATTATGAGATTTCCTGCGGCGTGGGCGAGGTCACGATAGGGGATAACGATTATGCAAGCCTTGGAACCAGCAAGAAAATAGACAATTCTGGTTCCAAAAGGATAGAGGTTGACTGCAATATAGGTGAGGTGGATATTTCTTTCCAGGATGAGTAAGTTCATTCTAAGCCACATTTGCGGTATGCGGCAGTGAACATTGCTGCAAAGAGCAGGATGTTTGCTGCCATGATAAGAATGGTGTCAAATCCGGGCTGCAGGCTGCTGATGTGGTTTAACATTTGGCTGATTTGTTCCGTGTAGGTGACTTTCGCTATCTTGGCAATTGTATCGTTGAATAATGACATCATGGGCAGGAAAGAGAAAGCCATCATCACAGGTATGGTAACCGAGGTTGCCATCATCTGTGTCTTGCTGAAAGTCCCCAGAGCGGCTCCTATCAGCAATGATACCAGTATGCCGACTGCCATGATTGCCATGAAAAGCAGACGTTCCCGGGCGCTGTATTGGGCAGGAATGCAGATAATGGCTGCGCCAGCCATACAGGCAAACCAGGTATAGCTGCCGATGCCCAACAGATATTCATATGGTTTTACATTGGACATCATCAGTACGCGGAGCGTGTTTTTCTCTTTCTCTTCGGAGATAATCGCCGCCATGCTGGTCAGCGGAGCCATACCTATGTACATTGTGGCAAACAGGTTTATAAAAAAATTTCGGGGCATCTCATTGATTTTGACGGTATTGCACATGATTAATGTGAGCATGGGAAACATGATAAACTGAATAAAAATGGTCTTATTTTTCAGCGTATCCTTGATTTGTTTTTTGAAGATGGCAACGATATTATTCATGTTGATTCAGCCCCTTTCCGGTGAGTTCAATAAAAACAGTTTCCAGTGTCGGTTCGGTAGAATGGATGGATGAGACCATATCCTGTTCCAGGTATTCTTTTATGGGCAAGGCGGCTGCGCTGCCATTATCCAGGACAATTTTCTTTCCATCCTTCAAAGTTATTTCCAGCCTGTTGAGGTGGTTGTATTTCTGACAGATATCTGTGGGAATTCCGCCGTCTATGATGCTGCCTTTATCCAGCAGCGCTACATGGTCGCATAGGCTTTGCGCTTCAGACATGTTATGTGTTGTGAGGAAGATGGTGCAGCCTTTCTTTTTCTGTTCCAGCAGCATGTGGTGGATTTCTTTTGTCGTGACTGGGTCAAGCCCGGCGGTCGGTTCGTCCAGGAAGAGTATGCTGGCATTGTTCATCAGCGCCCTTGCCAGTGACAGGCGGTTTTTCATGCCTTTGGAAAGCTTGCAGACGGCGGTGTTTCTGGCTTCGTACAGACCGATGTTTTTAAGGATTTCAGGTATCTCGCTGTGGGAAACATGGTAAATATCCGCATAGAAAGACAGGTTGTTGCGGACGGAGAGCCGTTCATACAGACCAAGATTGTCCATCATCGTGCCAATTTGCCGATGCTCCAGGACGCTTAACTTTCTGGTATCCGTGCCAAGGAGTTCAGCGTACCCGCTGTTTTGCGCAAGCTGTCCGGTAAGTATTTTTATCAGTGTGGTTTTCCCCGCTCCCGAGGGCCCCAGCAAGCCGAAGATTTCCCCGGATTCCACATGGAGCGTTACCTTGTCTAAGACCTGGTTTCTGGCAAAGCTGTGGAAGATATTTTCTGCTAAAAGAGCATAGTTCATGATTTTTGACCCTCCTTTTTTTTCAGGCGTTTCAGGGCGTCCTCCATCCGTCGGTTTTCCGTTTTTTCCTTTATAGCCATCACGAGATAGCTTCCTCCAAATGAGATTCCAAAGCAAATAAAAAACATTGCCCAGGGCTGCCACATATCAGCAGGAAACCAATGGAATGTTACCGCAAAGGCGGCAATAATCATAATTACTGCAGCTAACATGCACAGGGTCCGCAGCCAGATTGCCATATTTTTGAAAAGCACATCGGTAAAAAACAGTATCCGTATGCCTGCAATCAGAAAAGATACGACAAGGAATTGGAAACAGATTCCTGCCGGGAGTCCTTGATTCCCTAAGGCAAACATGGCGGAAAAATCCTTTGCGGAATCCCCAAAAACCAGACAGAAAATGTTCAATATCACAATTGTAAACCCAAAGAGAATCAACACCTGCGCCAGATAGTCAAAAATTGTTTTTCTTTCTTCCATTACGAAATCACCCCTAATCTCTTTTTTAAGCTCTCTGCATATTGTCTGGAGGCAATGAGCTGTTCGCCATTGGACATGGTAATGCGGATTCTTCTGTTGATATCGGCTTTTAAAGACTGGATATCCGCCAGACGGATGAGGAACGATTTGCTGATACGCAGGAAGCCATATTCCTCAAGCTGCTGTTCCAGTTCATAAAGCTTAAAGTCAGATTCATATACCTCCCTTGAGGTATAGAGGAAGCATTTTCTTTCCATGCTCTCAATATAGATAATTTCAGCAATATCCAGAAAATGTATTTCACCGTTTAACTTTGCAGTCAGCTGATGGTCCATCATGCGCAATGCTGCCAAAAGTTTTTCTATCTCTGGCGTTAGTTGCCGGCAGGTAACGGCAATGCTTAAGTCTGTGGCTTTCTCATCAACGATAATTTCGATTTTCAAAATCTCACCGCCTCGTACTATAAGTCTGCAGCCTGGTAAAACAGGTTACAGGCTTATTATACGCAATCTGCCGAGAGAATCAATCAGTCGGTACATATGTTGCCGCATTTGTATCATAAGTTGCAATATATGTTGGATGTGGTATACTGAATGAAAAAATTTGGAGGAATCGCATGAGTATAGAGCCTCTTGAAAAATATGAATTTATATGGCAAGGCAAAAAAGCTGCGGCGGCAGAAGCGGATAAGCCTTCACAAAAAATACTGATTCCCTGCCGGGATGAAAGCAGGGCATGGGATACAACGGGGAATCTCTATATTGAGGGGGAAAATCTGGATGCGCTGAAACTGCTGCAGGACCAATATCTTGGCGCGGTCAGGGTGATTTACATTGACCCGCCCTATAATACCGGAAATGATTTCATTTATCATGATGAGTTCGCGCATTCCGGCTGGTGCAGCATGATGTATATGCGGCTGCTTGTGTCAAGGCGGCTGCTTGCGGAAAACGGTGTGGTTTTTATCAGCATAGATGAAAATGAGCAGGCAAATCTGAAAAAAATCTGTGATGAAGTGTTTGGCGAGGAGAATTACCTTAACCAATTAGTGTGGGTATCTAATCTGACCGGACGGCAGATTGCAGGGCATGGTGCGGCAAAGACCTGGGAGAGTATTTTTGCATATGCAAAAAATATTGCGTATGCACCTAGCCTTACGGTAGATGTGGAATTTGCCAAAGAAAAGATGCCTGATGCCTATAAAGGATTCCACAAGGATATCCGCACCGATGCATATGGCAGTTTTGCCGTGGGCGATACGCTTTACAACCATAACCGCAGGTTTAACGAAGAGACCAGACCTACGATGGTGTTCAGTATTTTTTATAATCCTGAGACTGGAGAAATTGAGACAGGTGATATAGGGCAGACAATGACAGGATTTGTCGAATTGCTGCCCCATGCCAATGGCGATGGAATTCATAGATATCATGCCTGGCGATGGTCAAGGAAGAAGATTGCCAGAGAAAGCAGGGATTTGATTGTGCTTCCCACATCGAATGGGGGCTATGAGATTTATACGAAAATCAGAAATTACAGTACCACCTTGCTTAAAGATATCATTACGAACATTCCTAATGGCGATACGGAACTGAGGAAGCTGTTTGAGGGTAAGAAATATTTTGATTATCCCAAATCAACAGACCTGATGAAAGTATTGGTCGGCGCCGTGGATGACAAGGAGGCGCTTGTGCTCGACTTTTTTTCAGGCTCTGCGACAACGGCGGAAGCAGTCATGCAAATGAACGCAGAAGATAAAGGCAGACGAAGGTTTATCATGGTGCAGATACCGGAAGCTTGTGATGAAAAAAGCGAGGCATATAAAGATGGGTACCTGAATATCTGTGAAATTGGAAAAGAACGGATTCGCCGTGCCGGTGATAAGATTAAGGCGGGGCATTCCGGGAAGCATGTATTTCCTGATATTGGATTTAAGGTGCTGAAATTGGCAAGCCCTGATGAATAAGGGGGATTGGCTGGAGATGGGAAATTCTGGTAAAGGAGCGTGACCAAAGATGGAGACGGAAATGAAACTGCGGGGGCTGATACTCTCCATGCGTGAACTGAATATCGCACAGGCAGATGCCCCGGAGCGTTTTGTCATGGATGATGGGCTTACGGAGCTTTTAGACGGTTTGTACCGCTATGGCGTACAGATAATCAACCTTGACATGTTCGGAGCAGACAGCCCGGGAAAGCTGCAGGTGATTTTGGAACTTCATCAGCTGCTGCCAGAGCATTGTCTGCTGCTTGCGTCAACCGACCGTGTTCTTTCTATAATAGAGGGGATGGAGATGGCAAGCCTCGGTTACCTTAACCCCAAAATTCCCGGGCAGAAGCTTTCACAGGCGAAAATGCTGGTGGAAAACTTTGAGGAAGTCGATTTCCATTTCTTAGAGCGTGTGTATCAGAGGAAGCATGGGATTCCCTGGACCGTGATAGAGACGCGGCGGTGCTTCCTGCGGGAGATGACGCTGGAGGATTTGGATGATTTATATGCGATGTACCAGGGAAAGAGCATCACACGCTATATGGAGGGTCTGTATGAAGACCGGAAAAAAGAGGAAGAATATACCAGAGCATATATTGAGAACATGTACCATTTCTATGGCTATGGCATGTGGCTGGCAGTAGATAAAGCTACCGGGCAGCTTATTGGGCGTGCGGGCTTAAACAGCCTGGAGCTGCATGGGAAGCCGGCATTGGAAATGGGGTATGTGATTAGGGAGGAATTTCAGAACCAGGGCTACGCCACGGAACTTTGCCGGGAGATTCTGCGCTATGCGGAGCATGAGACGGGATTTGGGGAGGTGCACTGCCTGATTCATAAGGATAATCAGGTGTCCATCCATCTGGCAAGGAATCTGGGGTTTACCTGGCAGGAAGAGCTGGAAGTGCAGGGGAAGCTGCTGCAGAGATACACAAAAGTAAAGAAATGATTGCAATTTCTTAAAATATTATCTATAATGGAGGTTACCTACAATTTTACGAGGATAGCAGAATAGGCAGGATGGTGAGATGCTTATGGAAGAAAACAAGAATATTCAATTGGAAAAACAACAGGAAGCGGAAGTGCAGGCGGACCATATTAAACCGACGAAGGAGTTTGTGAGTCCGGAAAGCCTTTATGATGAGTTGATTGCGAGTGTGAGGCGCTATCATCCTTCTGCGGATATTTCGTTGATTGAAAAAGCATACAAGATTGCAGATGAGGCACATCAGGGACAAGTGCGCAAATCAGGCGAGGCATATATCATCCATCCGCTGTGCGTGGCAATCATCCTTGCTGAACTGGAACTGGACAAAGAGACTATCGTGGCGGGAATCCTTCATGATGTGGTGGAAGATACAGTTATGACAGAGGAGGAGATTGCCAAAGAGTTCAGTGAGGAAGTGGCGCTTTTGGTAGATGGCGTTACCAAACTGGGACAGCTGCCCTATGCTGCGGATAAAGTTGAGGTTCAGGCGGAGAATATGCGCAAGATGTTCCTTGCCATGGCGAAGGATATCCGCGTAATTTTGATTAAGCTTGCTGACCGTCTCCATAATATGCGTACCCTCAAGTACATGAGACCGGAAAAGCAGAAAGAGAAGGCGCGTGAAACGATGGATATTTATGCGCCGATTGCACAGCGTCTGGGAATTTCCAAGATTAAGATAGAATTGGATGACCTCTCCCTGAAATATCTTGAGCCGGAAGCTTATTATGATTTGGTGGAAAAGATAGCCCTCCGCAAAAGTACCCGGGAAGAATATGTGGAACAGTTGGTGGGAGAGGTGAGGCATCATATCTCACAGGCGGGGATTAAGGCGTCTATTGACGGCCGTGCAAAGCATTTCTTCAGTATCTATAAGAAAATGGTGAATCAGGATAAGACCCTGGACCAGATTTTTGATTTATTTGCAATTCGTATTATTGTTAAATCCGTGAAGGACTGTTATGCGGCTCTTGGCGTGATTCATGAACTTTATAAGCCGATTCCGGGAAGGTTCAAAGATTATATCGCCATGCCCAAGCCCAATATGTACCAGTCTTTGCATACTACGGTCATAGGTCCGAGCGGGCAGCCGTTTGAGATACAGATTCGTACCTTTGAGATGCACCGTACGGCGGAGTATGGCATTGCAGCCCATTGGAAATATAAGGAAGCTGCCAATGGCAATAAGAACGAAGAGAAGGTGCAGGAAGAGGAGAAACTCAGCTGGCTCAGGCAGATACTGGAATGGCAGAAAGACATGTCTGACAACCGGGAGTTTATGAGCCTGCTGAAAAGCGATTTAGATTTATTTTCCGATACAGTATTTTGTTTTACGCCCTCAGGCGATGTGAAAAATCTGCCTAAGGGTTCTACGTCTATAGATTTTGCGTACAGCATCCACTCTGCTGTGGGCAATAAGATGATTGGCGCCAAGGTGAACGGCAAGCTGGTCAATATTGACTATGTCATTCAAAACGGTGACCGAATCGAAGTCTTAACCTCCCAGAATTCCAGGGGACCCAGCCGTGACTGGCTTAATATCGTCAAAAGTACCCAGGCTAAAAATAAAATTAATCAGTGGTTCCGCAGTGAATTTAAGGAAGAAAATATTTCCAAGGGAAAAGAATTGCTGTCCCAGTATTGTAAATCAAAGGGAATCAATTGGCCGGATGTGAACCAGCTTTCTTATCAGAGCCGTATTATGCGTAAATATGGCTTCCGCGATTGGGAATCCGTGTTGGCTGCCATAGGGCACGGCGGCCTCAAAGAGGGGCAGATAATCAATAAGATGCTGGAATACTATAAGGAAGACCATTCGCTTGCGCTTACGGACGATGAAGTGCTCAAAATCATAGAGAGCGGTGCTGGCAGCGCAGCTTCCGGAGGCAATAAAGAGAGACACGGCAAAGCACATTCTAAGAGCGGAATAGTTGTGAAAGGGATTGACGATATGGCAGTGCGTTTTTCACGTTGCTGCGCGCCGGTGCCTGGTGATGAGATTGTCGGTTTTGTTACCAGGGGAAGGGGCATTTCCATTCACCGCACCGATTGCATCAATGTCGCTAATCTGTCAGAGTTAGATAGGGAGCGGCTTCTGGATGCGGAATGGCAGACTGGAGAAAGCAGCGAGAGATGCTATATGGCTGAGATTAAGCTCTATGGCAACAACCGTACCGGTCTTTTGGTGGATATCACGAAAATCCTCTCAGAGCGCCAGATTGATATTGATTCTGTCCATTCTTCCACTAGTAAGCAGGGGGTAGCGACCATCACGCTGGCATTCCGTACGAAAGGAAGAGATGAACTGAACAGCCTGGTGGATAAACTCAGGCAGGTGGAGAGCATTATAGATATTGAGAGGACCAGGGGGTAATACATTTGTAGGTGAAAGTTTTAGGAAAGAAAAAAGAGTGCATAGCAGCACTCTTTTTTAATCGGGGTAACAGGATTCGAACCTGCGACCTCACGGCCCCCAGCCGTGCGCTCTAGCCAAGCTGAGCCATACCCCGAAACATATGCTATTTTATCATAGGGGAAAAAGGATGTCAACTGTAAAATATTGAAAAACAGAAATTATTTGACTTTACGGAAAATAGATTTATAATGATAGGGAAAGCAGATATAGAAAGGTAACTTTATGGAGAGGACAAAGAAGACAGGAAATGGATGGCTGGGAGTATGGATTGCAGCCGGGATTATTCTGACGCTTCTTCTGATATACTTAGGAACTGCGCTCTATTACAGCACGCACTTTCTTCCCGGGACGGTAATCAATGGGGTGGCCGTGGATGGAGATGACGTGAAGGACGTGGAATGGAAGATTATACAGGAAATTGAGAAGTATAAGATTAAGTTAGAAGCACGTGAAGGCAAAGAAGAAGTTCTTGCAGGGATAGACATAGGGGTGATGCCGATATTTGATGGCAGCCTGGAGGAGGAACTACATAAGCAGAATTGCTTAAAATGGCCGGTCTCATTTTTTCAGACAGCTGAGATTGAAGTGGAAACCATGGTGGATTACAGTAAGAGCAGGCTGAAGAAGAAAGTAAATGAACTGGATATCATGGATGAATCCAAGATGAAAAAACCGCAGGATGCCAGGGTTTCGGAGTACACCAAGGAAGAAATGTTTACGATTATTCCTGAACAAGACGGAACTAAAATTAGGGAGAAAAAACTGCTCAAAGTCCTTGGTGAGGCGATAGTCAGGCTGCAGACAACTGTATCGCTGGAAGAAGAGGGCTGTTATACAAAGCCGAAGGTTACCGCGAAATCAAAAAAACTTAGGAAACTGGTAAAGAATCTGAACCATTATGCACAAGTTAAAGTTACTTATCAGTTTGGTGAGGATGAGGAAGTTCTGGATGGAGAGGAAATCAGCAAATGGATTTCGGTCAATGATAATCAGGAGGTAGAGGTTTCGGGAGAAGAGATTGCCGCATATGTAAACCGCTTGGCAGACAAACATGACACTGTGGGCAAGGAGAAGAAATTTAAGACGTCCTATGGCAAGAAGGTAAAGGTGCCTGGCGGCGATTATGGCTGGAAGATTGATAGGGAAAAAGAGACGGAGGCGCTTACCAAACTAATTCAGGAGGGTCAGGTGGCAGTGAGGGAGCCCGAATATGAGAAGACGGCAAATAATCCAGGCAAAAAAGATTATGGCGATACATATGTGGAGGTTAACCTTACGGCACAGCATTTAATCTATTATAAAAATGGAGATATAGTCCTGGAATCTGATTTTGTGTCAGGAAATGAGGCGAAGGGCTGGAGTACGCCGACCGGGGCATATGGGCTCTATTACAAGGAACGCAACCGGACGCTGAGAGGGCAGGGCTATGCCTCCCCGGTATCTTTCTGGATGCCTTTTAACGGCGGCGTGGGATTCCATGATGCCAAGTGGCGTGGGAGTTTTGGCGGAGACTATTATAAACGGCGTGGTTCCCATGGCTGTATCAACCTTCCCTACAGCGCGGCGAAGACATTGTACGAAAATATTGAAGAAGGATGCGCCATTTTAGTGTATACGCTGCCCGGGACTGAAGGTGTATCACCAAAGATATAAGAAGCGGGGTGTATTGGATGGAACAGTCAAATGATAAAAAACTGACAATTTCAGACGTGGCTGAA
This sequence comes from uncultured Lachnospiraceae bacterium, assembly GCA_947565305.1. GTDB lineage: Bacteria > Bacillota > Clostridia > Lachnospirales > Lachnospiraceae > Petralouisia. The sequence goes on from CANOFO010000016.1 coordinate 36,788, forward strand.
GCTTTGGGTGTTTCTAAAACTACGGTGTCCAGAGCAATCTCTGGAAAAGGGAGAATCGGAAAGGCGACCAGGGAACGTGTGCTTGCCTATATTGAAGAACATAATTATAAGCCCAATGTCCTGGCGAAAGGGCTAGCGCAGCTTAAGACCTATAATATCGGGGTTATGCTGCCCGAAGATTATACAGTGGTGGATTTACCTTTTTTTCAGTCCTGTCTAATTGGCATAGAGGAAACGGCAATCAGCATGGACTATGATATCCTGCTTACCATGAGCCGCGGGCGGGACTGTGCGCAGCTTAGCCGCATGGTTGAAAACCATAAAGTGGACGGTGTAATCCTCATGCGGACCTTTATGGAGGATGCGCATGTGGAATATCTGATATCTCAGAACATACCGTTTGTCACGGTAGGGAGCAGCAATTACCAAGGTGTAATCCAGGTGGACAATGACCATCAGAGCGCTTGCCGGGAACTGGTTTCCATTCTGCTGATGAAACGGCTGAAACGGATTGGGCTGGTTGGTGGAGCGGAAAGCCATGTAGTTACCCAAAGCCGGCTTCAGGGCTATCTCGATGCGCATGAGCAGGCGGGCATTCCAGTGAATCATGAAATTGTTCACGTGAATATAGAGAAGGAAGTTATGATTGAACGTGCGGTGGAGAAGCTATTGGCAGAACAGGTGGACTGTATTGTCTGTATGGATGACGCTGTCTGTATCCATGTGCTGAATAAGCTGCGTAAGGAGCAGATTGCAATTCCGGGACAGATGAAGGTGGCATCTTTTTATGACAGTTCCATTTTGGAGAACAACCTGCCCTCGATTACCTCGCTGTCTTTTAATGCCAGGGAACTTGGGACAGCAGCCTGCAAGACTTTGATGGGGCTTATTGATGGGAAGACGGTGAAGACAAGAGCGCTGCTGGGATATGAGGTAATCCTCAAAGACTCCACTAAATAAAATTTAGTAAACATAGGTGGTAAAATACGACAAAATTCTCGGTAAATTTACCAAAGAATTCAGTAAATGGCTTGGAGGGCGTGAAAAGTCCTGATTTTACAGGGGTTGTGACGTTTTGACAGGCAAATTGCCATACAGAAAAATTGATATTTCATAGTATATAATAACGGAATAACCACTCGATAAACTGGGAAAGATAGTAATAATGACGAAAAGACCTTATACAGAATAACCAAAAAACAAGTAAAAAAACTGGAAAGTGTTGACATTGACATTAAATCCTTTATTTGGTAAACTGAGTTTGTAGAACAACCGATTGCGCAATTGATGCGCATTCGGAAAAAAACATAAAGTTTTCACGGGAGGGAAACCAATATGAAAAGAAAAATTTTAAGCGCATTGCTCTGCGTAGCAATGTCAGCAACAATGTTGGTTGGCTGCGGCGGCGATTCCAAAGAGCCTACTGACGACACGAAGACAGAAGGAACTGATGATGCAGCAGCTGGAGACGATGCAGCAGCTGGAGACGATGCAGCAGCAGGCGATGACGCAGCAGCTGGAGACGATGCAGCAGGCGATGACGCAGCAGCTGGCGGCAATAAGCTGACCGTATGGTGCTGGGACCCGGCATTCAACATTTTCTCAATGGAAGAGGCTGGCAAGGTTTATCAGAAAGACCATGCAGATTTCAACGTAGAAGTTGTTGAGACGCCGTGGGAAGATGTACAGACCAAGCTGACAACAGCAGCTACCAGTGGAGATTTATCCACATTACCAGACATTATCCTCATGCAGGATAACGCATTCCAGAAGAACGTTATTTCATATCCGGATGCTTTTGTTGACCTGACAGACAGCGGAATCGACTTTAAACAGTTTGGTGAAGCTAAGACAGCTTACTCCGTTGTAGAAGGCAAGAACTATGGCGTTCCGTTCGATAACGGCGCTGTTATCGCAGCTTACAGGACAGACGTTCTGGAACAGGCTGGGTTCAAGATTGATGATTTTACAGACATTACATGGGATGAATATCTTGAGAAAGGCAAGACAGTTCTTGAGAAGACTGGCAAACCCTTGCTTTCCTGCCAGGCTGGTGAGTCTGACGTTATCATGATGATGATGCAGTCATGCGGCGCTTCCCTGTTTGATGACCAGGGTAATCCGGCGCTTGTTGGCAATGCAGCATTGAAGAAAGTTATGGAAACATATGCAGCTTTGAAAGAAGCTGGCGTATTGGTAGAGGTTAATGACTGGGATCAGTACATTTCTACTATGACAACAGAAACCGTAGCTGGCACCATCAATGGATGCTGGATTATGGCTTCCATCAAGACAGCAGAAGACCAGAGCGGTAAGTGGGCTATCACCAATATGCCAAGCCTTGTTGGTGTAGACAATGCTACAAACTATTCTAACAACGGCGGTTCTTCCTGGGCTATCACAGCAAACTGCCAGAATGTTGACCTGGCAAAAGATTTCCTGAAGAGCACATTTGCAGGAAGTGTAGAACTTTATGAGAACATTATCAGCTGTGGCGCACTTGCTACTTATCTGCCGGCTGGTGAGTCTGACGTATACGCTCAGGGTGATGATTTCTTCGGCGGAGATGCTGTATCTGCTAAGATTGTAGAGTTTGCAGGCAAGACCCCGAGCAACAACACCGGCGTATTCTACTATGAAGCGCGTGACGCTGTAGCAACAGCTATGCAGAACATTGTAGGCGGAGCAAGCGTTGACGATGAACTCCAGCTTGCACAGGAGACCATTGAGTCCCAGATGCAGTAATGAGATTTATGTAATGTGAATAGAAACAGCCTGGGGGGGACAGCAGTCGCTGCCCCCTCCAACTGACTAAAGGGGGATACGGATGTGAGTCAAGTGAAAGAACCCAAAAAAAAGAAAATGTCTCTTGAGAGGCGGCATAATCTTACTGGTTGGGCATTTTTAACACCAGCAACGCTTATGATTGCAGTCATGAGTTTCTGGCCCATGATTCAGGCTTTCATTTTATCTCTGCAGACAGGGAAAGCGAACAATCTGAGTTTCGGCAATCCTCTTGCCAACTATGTTCGTATGTTCAGAGATAATGTCTTTATGACATCTTTAACAAATACTTTCTTATACCTGATCATTCAGGTGCCAATCATGCTTGTTTTGGCATTGATTCTGGCATCTATGCTGAATAACAAAGACCTGCGGTGCAAAGGATTGTTCCGTACGGCAATCTTCCTGCCATGTGCGACATCGTTGGTTTCCTATGCAATTATCTTCCGTTCCCTGTTCAGTGTGGACGGTTTTATTAACACAGTATTGGTAAACCTGGGAATTTTACATACGGGATATAATTTCCTGGGGCATGCGACAAGTGCAAAGATTATCATTATCGTTGCATTAGTTTGGAGATGGACCGGATATAATATGGTATTCTATCTGTCCGGTTTACAAAATATAGAATATTCTGTGTATGAGGCGGCTAAGATTGACGGCGCAAGCCCGATGCAGACTTTCTTTAAAATAACGGTTCCGCTGTTGAAGCCGACGATCCTTCTGACGGCAATCATGTCAACAAACGGAACGCTGCAGTTATTCGATGAGTCTGTCAACCTGACAAGGGGTGGCCCTGCAAACGCAACAATTACAATGTCTCATTATATTTACAATATGTCCTTTAAATATGTGCCCACCTTCGGGTATGCGGCAGCAATGTCCTTCCTGATATTTATTTTGGTGGCAATCCTGGCATTTGTGCAGATGAAAGTAGGTGACAAGCGTGACTAAGACAAAGAGAATGAATATATTGATGTATATTGTTTTGACAATCGTATCACTGATTTCTGTATTCCCGCTATATTGGATGTTAATCAGCGCCACCAATAAGAGTGTGGATGTCAGCAGGGGGACAATGCTTCCGGGAACGGCGTTAATAGATAACTGGAAATCATTGATTTCCCAGTCCCCGGTAGGCACCGCAATGCTCAATTCATTTAAATATTCTGTTATTTTGACAGTTGTTGCATTGGTTATCTGTTCTCTTGCTGGATATGGGTTTGAGATTTACCATGATAAAGCAAAAGATGCAGTTATGTCCATATTGCTTCTGGGAATGATGGTTCCGTTCGTGGCGACGCTGATTCCGCTGTTCCGTATGTTTTCCTCTGCTCATTTGCTGAATACTACATTAGGTTTTATTTTGCCGACGATTTCAACGCCTTTCCTGATTATGATGTTCCGGCAGAGCGCGAGGAGTTTTCCACATGATATTATTGAAGCGGCGAGAATTGACGGACTGAATGAGGTTCAGATTTTCTTCCGCATGTTCATCCCCACCATGCGTTCCACCTATGCGGCAGCGATGACGATTACGTTTATGAATGCATGGAACAATTATTTATGGCCGAAGGTAATGATGACGCAAGATGACACTATCACAATGCCAATGCTTGTTGCAAACCTGACAGAGGGTTATGTTACAGATTATGGCGTTTTGATGCTGGCAGTTCTGTTATGTAGTTTGCCGACCGTAATTATTTTCTTCTTATTGCAGAAGAGTTTTGCAGAAGGTATTACCGGAGCAGTAAAATAGTGTTAGAAGATATTGTTTTGCAGCACTTTTTTCATACCCCGCAGCAAGCTGCGGGGTATGTTTTATCTTATAGGATTCGGGTGTAAAAAGGTGGAATAAAAAATTTATACTGGCAATTTGCACAATTGAATAGAAGGAATTGTGACTTGTTCC
>CANOFO010000017.1 GCA_947565305.1 uncultured Lachnospiraceae bacterium
GGGGCGAATGACAGCTTTGCTGGCATGTCTGTGGCTTGGGGTTCTGAATAGTTACAATATGTTTAAAACTGCAGAAGAAATATTTTCCAGTTTTTGAATGGAGGAAAAGATGAAAATATCAGAATTACTGAAACAAAAAGAAGTAACAATAAGCTGTGAGCTGTTCCCCCCCAAGAAGGGTTCCGGGCTGGCAAAGGCACATGAGGTTGTGCAGGAAGTGGCAAAGATGAAGCCCGCATATATCAGCGTGACTTACGGGGCTACCGGCGGTATCAGTGAACATACGGTAGATATTGCCAATGAAGTGCAGAATGTCAACGGCGTGACCGCGCTGGCGCACCTGACCTGCGCGTCTTCCGGGCGAGATAAGATTCGGGAAGTGCTTGGGCAGTTAAAAGAAAAGAACATCGAAAATATCCTTGCCTTGCGGGGGGATATTCCTGAAAATGCCGATTTTCCGCTGCCAAACCAGTACCATCACGCCAGTGAATTGATAGAAGAGATTAAATCATTTGGGGATTTCTGCATTGGCGGTGCATGTTACCCGGAAGGGCATCCGGAAGCAGTGTCCATAGAGCAGGATATTGACAATCTCAAACGGAAAGTAGATGCGGGCTGTGAATTTCTTACGACCCAGATGTTTTTTGACAATGACATCCTCTACAATTTTTTATACCGGGCATTGAAAAAGAATGTGGAAGTCCCAGTGATTGCAGGAATAATGCCCATCACAAATGCAAGCCAGATGGAACGGATTGGTTCTCTGTCAGGAGGGAGTATCCTGCCCAGGCGTTTCCGGGCGATGGTAGAGCGGTTCGCCGATAACCCGGCGGCATTGAAACAGGCGGGCATCGCCTATGCCACAGACCAGATTATAGATTTGATTGCTAACAATGTCACCCATGTACACATTTATACGATGAATAAGCCCGATGTGGCAGGGGCTATTTTCAGAAATCTTTCAGAAATCTATCATGCAGAGTAACATATGTTTACCAGGCAGATGAGTGCGCCAGGTGGAAAGACAGGTATAATGAGAGCTGACAGGAAAGAAACCCTGCGGTATCTGGGATACCGTGGGCAGGAAATAGAAACACAGATTATGCAATTGATTGAGGAGGCGGCAACAGAACTTGAACGCAGCAGTACGCCCAAAAGCATATATCGGGAATACGAATGTCAAGTAACGCCGGACAAGGTGAAATTAGGGAGTCTTGAGATTGAAAGCAAAAACCTTGCTGTGAACTTAAAGGGCTGTGAACGGGCTGTGCTTTTGGCAGCAACCATTGGGCGGGCGGCGGATTTCATGATTAAGAAGTATTCCATCTCCAATATGGCGAAAGCCGCAGTCGTGCAGGCGGCAGGAGCGGCCTGTATTGAAAGTTATGTGGATGAGGTGGAAGCGGTAATCCGCGAAGACGCCGGAAAGCGCGGTCTGTATTTACGTCCAAGATTCAGTCCGGGTTATGGTGATTTTGCTTTGGATTACCAGAAAGAGATTTTTCAGATTCTGGAATGCAATAAGCGGATTGGCGTTACGCTTACAGAAGGAAATCTGATGATGCCCTCCAAATCGGTGACGGCGATTATCGGTCTCACCACAAAAGAGCGGGAATCCTGTCAGATGGAGAAATGCAGCCTATGTGTTAAGACAGACTGTGAATTCCGCATTCACAACGCAGCGGCGGAAGGAGAAAAAGATGAGTTTTAGAGACGAGTTGGGAAAGAAACTGTTATTTTTTGATGGGGCAATGGGAACCATGCTCCAGGAGCGGGGTTTGCAGTCCGGGGAGCTGCCTGAAATCTGGAATGTGACCAAAGAGGATGTGATTTGTGATATCCACAGGCAGTATCTCAAGGCGGGCTGTGATATTGTAAAAGCCAATACCTTTGGCGTAAATCCCTTTAAAATGAAAGGGACAGGGTATACTTGTGAGCAGTTGACCCCAAAAGGCATTGAGATTGCCAAACGTGCAATCAAGGAATCCGGGAGAAATGCATATGCAGCCCTGGATATCGGTTCCCTAGGAAAATTGCTGGAGCCTCTGGGGGATCTTGCTTTCGAGGAAGCTTACGAAGCGTTTAAGCCTATGTGCATAGCTGGTGAGCAGGCGGGTGCGGATCTTTGCTTGATTGAGACGATGAACGATACTTATGAGATTAAGGCGGCAGTCCTGGCAGCGAAGGAAAATACAAACCTGCCGATTGTGGTGACTATGGTGTTTGACGAGGATGGCAAACTTCTGACAGGTGCGGACATGGAAGCGGCGGTCGCCATGCTGGAGGGGCTCAAAGTAGACGCTCTGGGATTGAATTGTGGATTTGGACCCGACATAATGCGCAAGTTCCTGCCCAGGCTACGTAAAGTATGCTCTTTGCCGATTGTCTTAAACCCCAATGCCGGATTGCCGGTAGTGGTGGATGGCAAGACATCTTTCCATGTGGGGGCGGAAGAATTTTCAGGAATAATGAAAGAGATTGCCCTGGAAGGCGTTTCTGTCATGGGCGGCTGCTGCGGCACGACACCGGCGCATATCCAGGCATTGGTCAAGGAGTGCCATGAAATTCCAGCGATGGCGCTGACAGACAAACAGCGCTCCGTAGTCTCCTCCTATACTCATGCCGTGGTATTGGACGAACGCCCGAAGATTATCGGCGAGCGCATTAACCCTACCGGGAAATCCCGGTTTAAGCAGGCGCTTCGGGAGAATGATTTGGAATATATTTATAAGGAAGCGTTGGCTCAGCAGGATAAGGGGGCGCATATCCTGGACGTAAATGTGGGGCTTCCAGAGATTGACGAAGTACAGATGATGCGCGATGTCGTGACCGGGCTGCAGGGGATTACAGATTTGCCGCTGCAGATTGACACTTCAGACCCGGTGGCAATGGAGACAGCGATGCGCCTGTACAATGGTAAGCCCTTGCTGAATTCCGTCAACGGCAAACAGGAATCCATGGATGCCGTATTTCCTTTGGCAGCGAAATACGGCGGCATGATTGTATGCCTGACTCTGGACGAAAATGGGATACCGGACACGGCAGCAGGGCGGATTGAAATCGCAGAGAAAATAATTGCCGAGGCTGCAAAATATGGGATTGGCAAGAAAGACCTGCTCATAGATACCTTGACCATGACAATCAGTACCGGACAGGAAAATGCCAGCATTACCCTGGAGGCGCTTCATTATGTGCGCCATGTGCTGGGTGTGCATACGACTTTGGGCGTGTCTAATATTTCTTTTGGATTGCCGCAGCGCGAACGTGTCAACACCGCATTTTTCACAGTCGCGCTGTCTCAAGGGCTCAGTGCCGGGATTATTAATCCCAACAGTGAAGCGATGATGGCAGCATATCATTCTTACTGTGCATTAAATGGAAGTGACAGCCAGTGTGCGGATTACATTGCGCGTTATTCCGGGCAGGAAGGACAGCCGAAAACTGTGTCGGCAAAGACGACAGAAATCAGCCTCTTCGATGCCGTAGTGCGGGGGCTTGCAGAGAGCGCCTATCAAGCGGCGAAAAAAGAACTTGAGACCCAAAAACCTCTCGAGGTGATTGATGGAACTTTGATTCCTGCACTGGACAAGGTAGGTCAGGGGTTTGAAAAAAAGACGGTCTTTCTGCCGCAGCTTCTGATGAGCGCAGATGCGGCAAAAGCTGGTTTTGCTGCCATCAAAGAGCATCTGCAGTCACAGGGGACTGCTTCATCCTCTAAGGGAACGATTGTAATTGCCACGGTCAAAGGGGATATCCATGACATTGGTAAAAATATTGTCAAAGTCTTATTAGAAAATTACGGATTTGATGTGATAGATTTAGGGAAAGATGTCCCGCCGGAGAAGGTGGTGGAAACTGCCCGCGAACACCAGGTGAAGCTGGTGGGCTTAAGCGCCCTGATGACGACAACCGTGGCAAATATGGAAGAGACCATTAAATTGCTGAAACAGGAACTGCCAATGTGCAAGGTGATGGTAGGCGGTGCGGTGCTGACCCAGACATATGCGGATATGATTGGCGCAGATTTCTATTCCAAGGATGCCATGGGTTCTGTGCGCTATGCCAATGAACTGTTTCAGGGATAATGGCAGGCAGCTTGTCCGTGGATAGCAGCAGGCAGTCCGCTGCTTGCTGGACTTAGAACTCTCCAGGCCTTTTTGAATATATTATAGTAGCTGTTTAGAACTTCATGACGAGAAGTTTCTGGCAGCGGTATCTATATGATTTCAGAGAGGAGATGGAGAGTTTTGCATATTAATTGGGTTGTTTTAGGAGTGATTTTAGCAGTAATTCTGCTGGTAGCCCTTTTTTGCTGTCTCAGGGTGCAGCATCATAGACGTGCAAAATGCCGTGTCAGGCGGCGCAGCGATGAAGAGAAACTCTGCGATATCAACCAGGTATTAGAGCCGTTTGGTTTTGCCTATGATTTGCGCAGGGATATCGTCTATTCGTTGAAAAATGCCTGGCAGAGGCAGTTCGGCTATGGCAAATTATATGATGAGATGGCTCCGGTTATGAATATGATAATACACAGTGAGCCTATTTATTTTGAATACGGTGGCAGAAGATGGATGATTGAACTTTGGAAAGGGCAGTATGGCATCACCACCGGCGCGGAGGTAGGGGTTTACGTGGAGAAAGAGCGGGAAGAAGAGAAAGACCCGGAGGATGTGTTTTACCAGTGTGTCTCCGAGGAGGATGAACTTCCCATCTCTATGGTTTTGTACAAGAATGGCAAGCGGATGTTCCATCGTGACCGGAAGCATTGGTGGCTAACCGGCTTTTCGCTGGGAGAATTTTCCTGGCCTGGGGAGCTGATGTTGGAAGTATCCATTACATTTCCTGATTTTGCCATGATGGAAGCGTTCTTAGAAGGCTGTTATTATGCTGGTTACCAGCCAGAAGATTTCCGTGTGTGGTACAAGCGGGTAAGTTTTCGGCTGTATCAGCCGAAGACGAAACAGCCATCGAAATACGGCAGGATTTTTGGCAGGCTGATTCAGTGGCAGAACAGCCATAATTGCAAAATATATCAGCGTGTTACGAAAGATTTTACAAGAACCGTTGACAAATTGGACTATCTCATGCAGGCATACCCCAGGATTTTCGGCATAATTATGAAAACGGGAAGAATTGCCTGGGGGAAAAAGAGACATGAACCTTACCGAAAAAAGATTAAACAAGGCGTATGAGAACGCCCTCTGCGTCCCGATAAACCGGGGAAGCCGGATTGTGCTGATGAGCGATTGCCACCGAGGCATCGGCAATTGGGGCGATAATTTTCAGCCGAACCAGAACTTGTTCTTTGCAGCCCTGCAGTATTATAACCGCAGGAATTTCACGTATATCGAACTGGGGGATGGAGATGAATTATGGGAAAACCGAAGTCTGCAGGAAATTGTGCGTACACACGATAACCAGTTTTGGATAATGAGTGAATTTTACAGAAGGGGGCGTCTGTATATGCTCTATGGAAACCATGACCGCAAGAAAGCCTGTGAGAAATATTTCCAGTCGCACTGCCAAAAGTATTATTGCCAGACGGAAAAACAGATGAAGCAGCTGTTCCCAGACATGAAAGTACATGAAGCAATCCGATTGCAGGAATCCTGCAGCGGGGTAGAACTTTTCCTGGTGCATGGGCATCAGGGAGACTTATGGAATGATATCCTGTGGAAAGTCACGCGTCTCCTTGTGCGTTATCTCTGGCGTCCGCTGGAACTGGCGGGCTGCAATGACCCTACCAGCGCGGCGAAAAACTATCAGAAGAAAGAAAAAACAGAACGGAAGCTGTCAGCGTGGGCAGATGACCACCGAAAGATTTTGGTTGCCGGGCATACACACCGTCCTTCTTTCCCGCGACCAGGAGAGGGACATTACTTCAATGATGGAAGCTGTGTGCATCCCCGCTGCATCACTGCATTGGAGGTGGAGTGCGGAGAAATCTCCCTGGTGAAATGGAGCGTGAATGTGCGGGATGACAACATGCTTTATATTGGGCGGGAAATGCTGGAAGGACCAAGGAGACTGGAGGATTATGTGCGATAGCGCTTATTCTTCCTGCAAGATATTTGATTTCATAAAGAATGTAGACAAAACGGCTCTGGGATGTGCATCCCAGAGCCATTTTTCTTGAACCATTTATTTTATGGTAATCTTGATGGTTGCTTTTTTCTTGCCTGCTTTGGCAGTGATTTTAACTTTACCTTTCTTTTTCGCCGTCACAACGCCTTTTTTGGAGACGGTGGCAATCTTTTTATTGCTTGAGGACCATGTTACCTTGTCAGTGCTCTTCTTGGGGGTAACGGTTGCTTTTAACTTGATGGTATTTTTCTTGCCTTTCTTAAATGTAATTGTTTTCTTGCCGGTAATCTTCACCTTGGTTGCCGGGGAAGTTACTTTAACTGTAACAACCTGGCTTAAGCCGTTTGATGATTTTACGGTGATTTTTGCCGTACCGGTTTTCAGAGCTGTTACCACGCCCTTCTGGTCTACCCTGACAATTGCAGGTTTGTTAGACGTATAGGAAATGGTATCCGTGCTGCCAGCGGGAGTCAGGGTAGCCTTAATCTGAGCCGTCTTTGTTTTCTTGCTGTTGATGTTTAAGGTGATGGTCTTCTTGTCTACATTCAAAGCGGTTGCGTGCGTTGCGGGCCTCTCTGCTGCTGCTACCTTTACCTTGAAGGTGGCTGTCTGACCGCCGTCTGCGGCAGTTGCGGTGATAGTAGCCTCTCCAGCTGATTTCGCTGTGACTGCGCCGGTGTCCTTGTTAACTTCTGCAATTGACGCAGCAGAAGAAGTATAGGTTACAGTTTTGTCAAGCAGTGTTTGATCGACATTTTCCACATAGGTAAAAGTAAGTTCGTTTGTCTTAGATTCGCCGACCTTCATGGCAATTTCTGCAGTTTTGTAGGAAATGCCGTATCCAGGGGTGATGGTCAATGTCGCTTCTCCAATTACACTGTCTTTTGAACGTGAGACAGCCTGGATAGTGACTGTGCCAGATTTTTTGGCTGTAATCTTGCCGCTGTTTGAACTGATAGTGGCAATGTCTGTGCTCTCTTTAAACTTGTAAGATACAGATTGGGAAGCCTCTTCCGGCAGGGTTTTTGCTTTTACAGTGAGTGTGGTTCCGGCGGACATGGTGAAACTTTCCGCTTTCGCGCCAGCTTCATCAACAAACTCTACGGATGTCGGCAGTGTTGTAACGGAAAGTGAGAGAGTAGCGGTCCTTCCTGTAGCCCTGCGGATTGTGATGGTTTCGTTGCCCTTCGCTTTTGCGGTCAGTGTGATGTCTTGAGTATAAGTACCCTTTGTGCCTTCAGAGGGAGCAGCCACTTTTGTGACATCGCCGAACGTAATATCTGCGCATTCAGAAGAAATTGACCGAACAATTGCTGTGTTTGCCTCTGTCAGATCTGCAGCATCGAAGGTTGCGGTAACGGTTGCCTTATCTTCGCCCTCATCGCCGTTTATTTTGAGGGCTACGGAAGATTTGTTGAGTTCGAGACTTGTTTCCTCGAAAACTTTTACAGTGTAAGCAGCAGATTTTGTGGTGTTGCCAATGAGGGAAGGTGTCGTTGCGGTAACGGTTGCTTCTCCCTGGGCAATACCGGTAATTTCCCCGGTCTTCGGGTTCACCTTCACAATGCTCTCATCGGACGAGAAGTATTCAATACGTTCCGTTGTTCCTTCAGGAGCTGCTGCAGCAGATAATGTAATTGCCTGTCCTACCTCAACGGAAATATTGGTGTTTTCTTCGGTAGCAGCAACGCTTTCGGCAGTTACTGGATTTTCCACAGGCATAATCTCGATGCCGTTCAGGCGGGCAGTGACGATTTGGCCGTTAGCTACATCGGTATTATTGGCATTGAAAGCTGTATTTTGATCAGTTCCATAGAATACCGTATTTGCTTCAGTATAGCTGTCATCGTAACTGCCATCGTCATTGGTTACAATCGTATCGTCGAATATCTTAAGCCTGAGTGTCCCATAACCAGAGCCAGATGTTTCTTCTGCCACATTTACATTGTAAACACAGGCATAATTATTGAATGTATATTGTGAACCGCCAGGGCTGGTCTGGTCATATACTGCAGAATAATTGTCGTCATAAAAGGAAACTTTGGAAGTGTTGCCAAAATTACTTGTCCGGTTGCCTGTATAGACGTAGACAGAATACTGTCCTGCGGGAAGGTCGGCAGAAAAAGTGAATTCTTTCCCATCAGGGCTGAATACCCAGTCGCGGAAGTATTCGCCGCCGGTAGTTGTGCAGCCTGCCGGGAGTATGCGGTCAAAGCCAATTTTCTGTCCGTTAGATGTGCCGCCGTATAATGTGCCGACATCCGTTGCGCCGCCATATACCAGGGTTCCATAACCGGCAACTACTGCTTCGTTGCATTCAATCTGGTAGTCGTCAGTGAATTTGTGGTTTGACGCCAAATCGCTGTCTGTGCTGCCGCTGGCATTCAGACCGGTGCCAAAATCAATGTACAGTTCTGATTTCCAGCCTGCGGGTGCAGTGCCAGCAGCGGCTGCGTCTGCTGCCGGTACGCCGGAAAGGCAGGATACCGCCAGTGCCGCGCTCAAAATCAAAGAGCCGGCTTTTTGCCATAGTTGTTTGTTCTTCATTTAAATGCCTCCATTTCTGCCATGCGTTTCTTTGGCTGGCAAGATAATCCATGCGCATTTGCGCATATAGTGTCATATAAAATTATATCATATAGCAAGGAAGAAAAAAAGTCCTTGACGAATGGGCGAAAACGTGGTAAAGTGGCAATGTTGTGAGAAACAAGTAGAGTATCCGCTCTCACCTTAGCACAAGCGAGTGACTAATGGTTCATATTTAATGACAGCATTTATTGTGATGCTATTTGAAATGTGAAGTGGATAGTCTGCCTATCCACTTTTATAATGCAGCCATTTTGAAGGAAATGGGAAAGAGAATGAAATGTTAAATTGATCTTGGAGGTGTACGACCATTAGTGAGTTAATGATTAATGAACAAATCAAAGATAAGGAAGTTCGTCTGATTGGCCAAAACGGAGAGCAGCTTGGCATTATGCCCGCAAGGGAGGCATTGAGGCTTGCGCAGGAAGCGGAGCTTGACCTGGTGAAGATTGCCCCCATGGCAAAGCCGCCGGTATGTAAGATTATTGATTATGGCAAATACAGGTATGAACTTGTCCGCAAAGAGAAAGAGGCCAAGAAGAAACAGAAAACTGTTGAAGTAAAAGAAATCCGTTTGTCGCCTAATATCGAGAGCAATGACCTCAATACCAAAATTAATGCGGCAAAGAAATTTATTTCAAAAGGCAATAAAGTAAAGGTAACTTTACGTTTTCGCGGCAGGGAGATGGCACACATGCAGAGCAGCAGGCATATTCTGGATGATTTTGCTGAGGAACTGTCAGATATTGCAATGGTGGAGAAAGCACCCAAGCTGGAAGGACGCAGCATGAGTATTGTGCTGGCGGAGAAAAAATAGCTGGATATTTATTATTAAGGAGGAATTGAAAATGCCAAAAATGAAAACAAGCAGAGCGGCAGCAAAGCGCTTCAAGAAGACTGGAACCGGGAAACTGAAAAGAAATAAAGCTTACAAGAGCCATATTCTGACAAAGAAGTCTGCAAAGAGAAAGAGGAATCTGAGGAAACCGGCAATTACAGATGCTTCTAACGTTAAGAACATGAAGAAGATTTTACCGTATCTGTAAGAACTGTTTTCGAGAGTATTGATTTTAAGGAGGAATAGAAGTCATGGCAAGAATTAAAGGCGGATTAAACGCTAGGAAGAAACATAACAGAGTATTAAAGCTGGCAAAAGGATACAGGGGAGCGCGTTCCAAACAGTATAGGGTAGCAAAACAGTCTGTCATGAGGGCGCTGGCAAGTTCCTATGCGGGCAGAAAACAGAGAAAGAGACAGTTCAGAAGATTATGGATTGCCCGTATCAATGCGGCAGCAAGAATGAATGGTCTTTCCTACAGCAAGTTCATGTACGGACTGAAGCTGGCTGGGGTTGAAGTTAACCGTAAGATGCTGGCAGAGATGGCAGTTAATGATGCAGAAGGATTTGCGACCTTGGCGAAATTAGCGCTTAGCAAAGTAGAGGCAGCATAATAATGTAACAGTTCAGCCAGCCGAGTTAAATTGGGGAAAATCGTGCTTGCACGAATTTTACACGATTTAGTTCGGCTGAGGGAACTCCGTCTTATGAGCAAAGTTAGCATTTGACCTGAGGGGGGACCCAACAAAGTTGGGGAGAGTCCTGAGGTCTCCTGTCGTTTCCCAATAAGATAAAGCAGCGAGAAAACGCCGTAGGCGTCTTTGCGAATGGCGTGGGCTGAACTGTTACATAAAAATAAAAAACTTAAAAAAAATACTTGACTTTCTCGGACCCAGCATGTATAATTACCATTGTTGAGTTTGAGAAAGCAAACAAGTATATGGCTCGTTGGTCAAGCGGTTAAGACGCCGCCCTCTCACGGCGGAAACAGGGGTTCGATTCCCCTACGGGCTACTTGCTATTTTAATTGAATAGCCCAACCCGAAAAGTACTGGAAACCTTGATTTTATGCGGTTTGCAGTATTTTTTTGCTTAGGTAAAAAGTACTGTTTAGAAATGCTTGAAAACGCGAGGAAACCGCAAAGGGAACAATCTGAAAAATAGCAAATCATGATAAGAATGGTAGACGAATTAGCAGAAAGGGCATATGGGACATTGAATTATTGCCTGAATGATTGGCGCACTGCTCCTTTTTCTGCAAAAAACATCTTTTTTGAACATGTTGTGAATTTCCACACTATATGGTAAAATTTTTATAGGAAACAGTAACTTTGACACTGGAAATAGTATAAGTTAGGAGAAAAAAATGAGATGTTTAAAAGTTTGTGTATCGTTGTTACTCATTATATGTATGGTATTTTCCATTCCCGCAGAGGCGGCAGTAAACTGGTCTGCAGCAACAGTGGACAGGTCAGGACAGGTCTCTGATGCGGATAAAGGAGGGCACAAAGGGGAATATGCCGAGGGGGAGGCAATCATCCTTTATCGGGAGAGTACGGTTTCACCGCGCACAGCGTTATCTGCCCAAGGTCTTGGGAGGGATATGCAGATAAAAGAGACTTATGATTTCGGCAGTGCGCCAGCCGGCGTGACAGACCAATCTGCTGATGAGGAGGCAGGGATATCGGCACAAGCAAGAAAGAGTTTGCAGGCAGGAGCCTCACAGACGCTGAAAGTGTCACTGGTGAAATCGGATACTTATTCTACCGAAGAATTAATTGACAAGCTTGGTGCAAGGAAAGATATTCTGGCTGTTGAGCCAAATTACCGGATACATATACTGGAACAGGGAGAGGACCCTTATGCCCAATTCCAATGGGCGCTTGATAATCAGGGACAGAATAAGGGGACGAAAGGGTTGGATGTGAAACCGCAGCAGAAAATATTGGACTCGGCCACGAGCGACGAGGAGTGCGTGGTTGCCCTTGTGGATACAGGACTGGACTATACCCATGAAGATTTGAAGAATGTGGTGTGGACAAACCCCATACAGACGAATCAGCTACGGGGGCTCTATGGGTATGATTTTGTCAATCAGGATACGGACCCTATGGATGATAATGGGCACGGAAGCCATTGTGCCGGAATTATGGCAGCGGAATGCAACAGTGTAGGAATCCGGGGAATTGCTAAAAATCCTAAGATAAAGATTATGGCGCTGAAAGTTCTTGATGAAACTGGCTCCAGCTATGGGATGGAAACAGTTGCTGCTTATAACTATATCTATAAAGCGCAGCAGCTTGGTGTCAATGTCGTGGCAGTTAATAATTCCTGGGGCGGCCAGAGCGAAGAGGAATCTAAAATTTTTAAGACCTTGATTGAACTTGTGGGGGAGAAGGGTGCAGTTTCCGTCTGTGCGGCCGGTAATGACAGTTATGACGGCGACAGCATTTGGCAGTTTCCGTCCGGCATTGACAGTGAGTACATTCTCTCTGTGGCGGCTTCGAATGAAAATGATGATTTGGCGGCATTCTCCAACTATGGCAGGGAGAGCGTAGATTTGGCAGCTCCGGGGACAGATATCCTTTCCAGCGTGTCGTATGATTGTTTTAATCCGGGGATTTATGAGAATCCACAGGAACTATGCAGTATCTATGAAGATTTTTCCGATGGCAGGCTGGTGCAGGCTGTTACGGCAGATGATGGCGAGATTGCCTATGGATATGCTGAAGATAGCGGAAATGCCAGGCTATCTCTGGAGCTGTCAGATGAAGCATATTTTGGTCTGCAGGGAGGTCAGGAGAAATCTCTGAAATGGACGGTAAGCGGCGCCAAAGAGGGGGAAACGTATACCCTTTACTTTCCATATATTGCGGGCGTGTCCGATACGGAGACGTATGACAGCATCATGGTAAAGGCTGTCGGACCGGAACCTGTGGGGGAAGATGCGGAAACTTCCATGGTGCTTGCAAACGACCTGGAACTGATGAAAGATGGAGTTTTGGAATCTAAGACCATAATGGAGTTGGTAATGGAATGCATTAATGGCGCCAATGTGGATAAGGGCAATTATTGGAACCACATCAGCGGTGTTGCCCTTCCGGAGCGAAGGAAGGCAGAAAAGCGTGCCCTTGCGGTAACGCTCGTTGTAGCCGCAGATGGAGATTATGAAATTTATTTAGATAACCTGGGAATCAGTAAAGAAAATATTGCTTCGGAAAAATTTGGAAAATATGATTATTTTAATGGAACTTCCATGGCAGCGCCTTATGTGACCGGAGCGGCAGCAGCAGTGAGTTCTGCATTTCCGCAGGAAAGTGCCAGGGACGTTAAGGAGCATATTTTAGGGTGTACAAGAACGAGCAGTGCCTTGCTCGGCAAAGTGGCGACTGCCGGTGTACTTGACCTTTCCAAAGTGGAACTGCCCACGGTTTATATTCGGGGCATATCGCTTGATAATAACCGTAATATCCGCATAGAAGGGAAGAATCTGTCCGGGGCAAAGGTTACCATCAACAGCAAAGCAGTCACGCCCCAAGAACATACGGAGAATGTGATTGTACTCAATTCAGCAGGATATTTAAACCAGATTCTGGACATTACAGTCACTGTGGGAGAGAAGGTCATCAGTGAGCAGCATTTTTTTGCAGCGGGCGCAGGATTTAGCAAGGTGGGCAGGACATATGGAATGCCAGGAGAAGTTTCCGCTGTCTCAGATGGAGAACGGATTTATTATGTAGACAAGGAAGGAACAGTTTACATATGCGTACCGGATATGGAAGATGAAATGGGAGAGATTCTGTGGTCTGACGGTATATATGCATATACAACAGAAATGTTTGGCGTGGACGAAAATCTGCTGGAGGATCATACGATTTCTAATCTGTCTGAGATAATTTATCTGGACAACAGACTGTGGACGGTGCTCAAGCTGGATATGAAATATACGGAAGAGCGGATTTTAGCTTGCTTCAGCATGGAAGAGGGATGGACACTGGCATCCAAACTGCCGGAAGAATTTGAAACGGCAGAGGGGATTTCCATTGCGCCTTATCAGGGGGAACTATATCTTCTGGGCGGTCTCGATAATACAACGGGGAATTTGCAGAGCTGTGTTATGCGGATGGATCCCCTGACTATGAAATGGCAGAAAGGCACAGCGCTTCCAGAAGCCAGGGCGTTTGCCCAGGCAGTTGCTACCGGGGATAAGCTGGTAGTGACGCTGGGGAAAAACCAGCAGGATACGTTTCCGCATACGATGGTTTTCAATGGCAAATCATGGAGTGTTTCAAAAGCAGAATTGGCAGGAATTGAATCCAACTATACATATTGTTACCAGGATCCGAAGATGGAAGAGAAGGAAGTTTCTTATTTTGGCAGCTGGGTAGGCGCTGTAGGTGGCGGGATTGTCTATGCAGGACTTGCTGTCCCCGGTCTTGGGGATACATTCTTTTACCAGATATCGTCCGATAAGTACACAGCAGCGAATTATGCAGTATCTAACACAGCTGTGGAGAAAAATGCCCTCGTGCAGGCGGCTGTTATGCGGGATAAACTGTACCTGATGGCTCAGGGAAAAGAAGGCAGCGAAATTTTTGCTATGCCGGTAAAGAGTGCATGTGTTGAGGTAGTTGCCCCCAATATGAGTGTGGAGGAGGAAGAAAAGGGCACAATTTCTGGTATCTATCATTATATACCGGGGGATGTGTTTAACATTTTGGCGGAACCGGCATATGAAT
This sequence comes from uncultured Lachnospiraceae bacterium, assembly GCA_947565305.1. GTDB lineage: Bacteria > Bacillota > Clostridia > Lachnospirales > Lachnospiraceae > Petralouisia. The sequence goes on from CANOFO010000017.1 coordinate 14,248, forward strand.
GTTTTGTCAAACAATTTACGGTAGATGGGAAGAATGCTGTGAAGTGTCCGGACGGCAAGTATCTGTACCGTTCACCGGTGGATGCGACAAAGGGTAAGGTTATGGTGGACGTAAAGTTTGCTTCCTATGTCACATACATTGAAATGGAGGAGGCAGTGGCGCTTTATCCTGGACAGAAATATGAAATATATCGGGATATCTATCCATATGATGCGGACAACCAGGAACTTATCTGGTCTTCCAGCAAGCCGGGAATCGTGAAAGTAAAAAATGGAACAGTAACCGTATCCCAAAAGGCGAAGAGGGGAAGCTCTGCTATCATAACGGCTACGGCAGCAGACAGGAAGACAGTCAAAGCAACCTGCAGGGTAGATGTGATAAAAGCTCCCTTGCCGGAGAAGAATGAAGTTGTTTCCGTAGGCAAACTGGAATACAAAGTGACTTCATCATCGGCAAAGAAAAAGACGGTTGACTGCAGCGGATTTGCTGGCAAGGCAGTAACAAGCGTTAAAATTCCATCTACAGTTAAGATTAACAGTTATACTTTCAAGGTAACAGGAGTTGCTAAAAATGCGTTTGCCAAGAACAAAAAAATTAAAAACGTTACGATTGGCAGCAATGTAACCTCTGTCGGGCAGGGAGCATTCGAGAATTGTAAGTCGTTGAAATCTGTACAGATAAAAGGAAAATCCTTAAAGAAGGTCGGTAAGAATGCATTCAAGGGAATCAGCAAAAAAGCAATTGTTCGTGTTCCTGCTAAACAGAAGAAATCTTATACATCAAAACTTCGGAAATCCGGTTATACTGGTAAGATAAAATAGTCTTTTGTGAATTTTGGTGTTGATTTTCAGTCTGAATTAAGCGCCTCTTTCTGTTTTACAACAGAAAAGGGGCGTTTTGCAACATATTTGTACAGTATGGGAATAAAGGTTCCGAAAAAATAAATGAGAATGAGTGAAATTATGTGCTCATTTGACAAAAAGCACATGGATGTAATGAATTGGAAAGGAGAAAAAATATGTTGGCAATTAGTAATGTAACAGGTATGGGCAACCGTATGCAGACAGGAATGGGCAGGAACATGCCAGAGGATTCAGTCAGCGAAGGTATTCAGAAACAGATAGAGAATGCACAGAAAAAGCTGTCAGACCTTTCTTCCAATGAGGAGATGTCTTTAGAGGACAAGATGAAGAAAAGGCAGGAAATCCAGCAGGAAATCACGAACCTCAACCAGCAGTTAAGGCAGCATCAGATTGAGATGAGGAAAGAAAAGCAGATGAAGGGAAGCTCCCGGGAAGATATGACCGGAGGTAAAAAGGAGGGCGCTGCAAAGAATGGGAACAGAGGAGGCATGTCACAGGCAAGTATGCAGGCAATGATTTCTGCGGATGTTTCCATGAAACAGGCGCAGGTGCAAGGCAGTGTTGCCACGCAGTTGGAAGGAAAGGCAGGCATTCTTGAAAGTGAGATTAAGATGGATAAAGCAAGGGGAGCCAATGTAGAGAAGAAAGAGCAAGAATTGGCTAAAATCCGGCAAAATGCACAGAAGGCAACGGCCAGCCAGATGACCGCACTTGCTGATGCAAATCAGGCAATGGAAGAGGCAGCAGGAGCAGAGCAAGGCAGTAAGGCAGAAGAACAAAGCAGCAAGGCAGACAAAGCCGATGACAAGGATAAGGCGGCAAAGAAAATCGAAAAAGCAGCCGAAGAGTCGGTAAACAGTGTTGCGGAATCTGCTGCGCATACACCTGAGATATCGGACATGGCTGTGGCAGCAGCCGAAAATTCGCAGCCCATGGAACATACATCTGTGGACGTCCGTCTGTAAAGGGGCGCTTATGCCGGAGGATTAACAGCTTGCCATCGTAACCGCAAGCAAGGCAGACAAAGAGGCCTGAACATGTTATCTGCCTTAGCTTCCTATAGAATCACAGTTACCAGAAGGGAATGCCCATCCTGGCTTTCAGCGGAAATTTTTCCTTTGTGTGCAGCGGTTATGGCACGCGCAATGGACAGTCCAATGCCATTTCCCCCGGTCTCTGAATTCCGGGAACTGTCGGCGCGGTAAAAGCGGTCGAAAAGGTGTGGAAGGCTTTCTGGTGAAATCTCTTTGGCAGTATTATAAACCATGAATCGGATATTTTTCCCCCGCTTGTCCAGGGTGACTTCTATGGAACCCTGCGGCGGGGAATATTTTATGGCGTTATCCAGCAGGATGGAAAAAAGCCGGCGGATGGAAAGTTCATCGCCATAATAAGATAGGGAAGGAGTAATCTCTGCAGAAAAATGTTTCCCATGGGTGTCTGCAAGTATCTGGAAAGACTTTGCTGTCTCTGCAGCCAAATCTGAGACAGAGAAGTCTGTATTCTGCAGATGTTTTTCAGATTCCTCCATCCTGGACAGGTAGATTAAACTGTTCGTCAGTTCTGTAAGCCGTGAAGTCTGTCTGCCGATGCTTTGGCTCCATTCGTTTTCGCCATATTCCATCTCCAGAATCTCCCGGTTGGCATCGATGATGGTGAGAGGAGTCTTAATCTCATGGCCGGCATCCGTGATGAACTGACGTTGTTTTTCGTAGCTTTCTGAGACTGGTTTCATCACCAGCCTGGAGAAGAACAGCACAAGCAGGAATACGGAAAAAAGTCCCAGCAGCGATACGAAAATGCTGTTAAAAAGAAAAGCGAAAAAGGTAGAGAGGTTCCTGCCGCAATCCACAAAGATAATCATGGTACCCATGGAAGTTTCTTCTCTCAGATAGCGGTAAGAGGATAAGAAGCCAGAGGTTTTGTGCATGTTCCAGACCTGGACGGCATATTCGCAAGCGGTCTCGCTGTCTATGGCAGCAATCCTTTTGATATTTGTGGATTTTACCGTGCCATTTTCTGTCAGCAGCACAGAAAAGTAGCGCGTCTCATAAGGCGCTTCCGGCGACATTTTCATAGAATGCGGTTTCGGTTCACGAGGGACAGGAGGGGTATCCTGCTGCTTTTCTTCTGTAACTTCTGCGTCAGGAGAGGTTTGCACTTTCTGTTCCGTTTCTCTGGGGACTAAGTGGTCTTTGGGGAATTCGCCATTGTTTTCAGCAAGGATGTGCAGAATATGTTCTGCCTCCTGTACCAGGCGGTGGTAATTTATGATGTTGATGCTTCCTATGATGATGGTCAGCACAAGCAGCATGGAAAGCATGGAGACCAGGATGAATTTTTTCTGCAGTTTTCGAATCATATCAGCTCCTCCAGGAAATAGCCGGCATTTCTTGCCGCCTTTATCTGTACGGTGGCATCAAGCGCGGTCAGTTTTTTGCGGAGATAGGAAATGTAGACCCAGACAACATTGATTTCCACTTCGCTGTCATATCCCCAAATCCGCTCTAACAGCCGTTCGCTGGGAATCAATTGCCCGGGATTGCCCATCATCATTTCCAGTATCTGAAATTCTTTGTTGGCAAGGCGGAAACTTCCGCTGGGGGAGGAGAGCGTAAAAGAGGCAAGGTCCAGTGTTAGGTTTCCCATATGTAGGCGGGAATTGATGGCACCAGTATTTTCCCTGGTCATGGCACGTATCCTTGCCAGCAGTTCTTTAGCTGCAAACGGTTTGGTGAGATAATCATTTGCCCCGGCATCCAGTCCTTCTACCTTGTCATCAATCTCTGATTTTGCTGTCAGGAACAGCACGGGAATAGGATTTTTCCGTCTGCGTATTTCTTTGAGGACAGAAAGGCCGTCCAATTTGGGCATCATAATATCAAGAATCGCCCCATCGTAATTGTTGCTGCTTAAATATGCCAATGCCTCTTCGCCGTCATAGACTGCATCCACGGAGTAATTGCTGTGCTCCAGGATGGTGGTGAGGGCGCGTGAGAGGTCTTTTTCATCTTCTGCCAGTAGTAGCCTCATGCCGATTCCTCCGCTTTTTTTGCGTATTTTCTGTTATTATAACGCTGCTGCAAAAAATTACAAGCCCCTTGCCAATTTCCTTTTTGGGTGATAATATGATGGATAACTGCAAAAGAGATATGGAGTTTACATATGAGAGATGAATTTGATTTGAAAGAGACTTTTCTCTATTATATCCGCCATCTTTGGGATAGCATGTATATTTTTTTTAAGTGGCTGGCATTTTCGCTGTTGTCCGGCATCGTCATTGGCAGCGCCGGGCTGTTGTTCCATTATTGTATGACCTGGGCAAACGATACCCGCACGGCAAATCCTGTGCTGATTTTGCTGCTGCCCCTTGCCGGGCTTGTGATTGTGGGCGCTTACCATCTGCTGCACGATGAAAAGGATACTGGTACGAATCTGGTTCTTGCTGCCATCCATTCCGGGGAGAATATCCCGCTGAAAATGGCGCCGCTGATTTTTGTCTCCACGGTCATGACCCATCTGTTTGGCGGGTCTGCCGGCAGGGAGGGTGCGGCATTGCAGCTTGGCGGGAGCCTCGGCAGCTCTCTGGGACGGCTGTTTAAATTTGATGATAAGGACCAGCATATCATGATTATGTGTGGCATGAGCGCGGCGTTCTCCGCATTGTTTGGGACACCTATGGCAGCTGCCATCTTTTCCATGGAAGTGGTCAGCGTCGGCATTATGCATTATGCGGCATTGGTCCCCTGTGTCGTTTCTGCGTTGGTGGCAAAAGAGATTGCTGAATATTTGGGGGTGCTGCCGGAGCAGTTTATCCTGACAGAACTGCCGGAATTTACCTGGGCGACAGGCAGCCGCATTGCCATCCTTGCTATGTTTTGTGCCGGCGTCAGTATTGTGTTCTGCATCATGCTGCATCATGGAGAAAAGTTATATAAGAAATACCTCCCGGACCCTTATCTTCGGATATTTACCGGAGGTACGTTTATCGTAATCATGACGTTGCTTGTAAAATGCCAGGATTACAATGGCGCCGGGATGGCTGTCATTGAGCGGTGTTTTGAAAATGAATACGTTCCCTGGGCATTTCTGCTGAAAATGTTGTTTACGGCGGTAACTTTGGGCTGTGGGTTTAAGGGCGGTGAGATTGTCCCTTCCTTTGTGGTCGGAGGTTCGTTCGGCTGCCTATTCGGAAACTTGATTGGTTTTGCACCGGCGCTTTGCACGGCAGCAGGCATGGGGGCAGTGTTCTGCGGCGTTACCAATTGCCCGATAACTTCCCTGTTGATATGTTTTGAGATGTTTGGCTTTGAGGGAATGCCTTATTTCCTGCTGTCCATTGCTTTAAGCTATATGCTGTCCGGTTATTATGGGCTGTACCGCAGCCAGAAAATCGTATATTCCAAGTATAAGACGGAATTTATCAACCGCAGGACACATTAAAGCAAAGTTGTGAAGAAAGATTTGGCAGGATGCTATTTTTCTCTTGCAAGACAGGTAGTACGATGTTAAAATGTTAACAAAGAAAAAAGAGCGAGGTAGATATGATGTATGCAGATGAGAATGTGATTAGAATCAAACATGATGTACTTTATGAAGTGGCAAAACTGGCATTTGAGGGGCAGTTGGAATCTGGAAGGGACCATATCGCGATGGAACTGATTCCGGGACCCACTCCTCAATTCCGCTGCTGTATTTACAAAGAGAGAGAAATCATCCGTCAGAGGGTGCGCCTTGCCGAGGGGAAAGCGCCAGGTTCTGAGGATGATGGAAATGTAATCCAGGTTATCAGTTCTGCCTGTGAGGACTGTCCGATTTCCAGTTATACAGTTACCGAGAATTGCCAGAACTGTATCGGTAAGGCATGTATTAATGCCTGCAAGTTCGGAGCAATCCGCATGGGACGCCACCGTTCCCATATTGATGCTTCCAAGTGTAAGGAATGTGGAAAATGTGCGGATGCCTGTCCGTATAATGCAATCGCGCATTTGAAGAGACCGTGTAAATTCAGTTGCCCGGTGGATGCCATTACATATGATGAGAACGGAATTTCCGTCATCGACAAAGAGAAATGTATCCGTTGCGGTAAGTGTATCCATAGCTGTCCGTTTGGGGCAATTGGTTCTAAGACGTACATAGTGGATGTGATAGAGGCGCTGAAGTCCGGCAAGAAAGTTTATGCGATGGCAGCTCCGGCAACGGAGGGGCAGTTTGGCCGGGACATTACCATGGCAAGCTGGAAGAATGCCATGAAAGAGTTAGGCTTTGATGATTTTTATGATGTAGGTCTTGGCGGTGATATGACAGCAGCCTATGAGGCAGAAGAATGGGCGGAAGCATATAAGGAAGGCAAGAAGAAAGTGACTTCCTGCTGCCCGGCATTTGTCAATATGGTGCGTCTGCATTATCCGCAGCTGGCAGAATGTGTGTCTACTACGGTTTCACCAATGTGTGCGGTATCTCGTCTGATTAAGGCGAAAGAGCCGGATGCCATAACCGTATTTATCGGGCCTTGCTTGGCTAAGAAATCAGAAGTCGTAGACCAGAAGATTCCGGGAAATGCAGATTATGTATTGACCTACAGTGAACTTCGTGCCATCATGCGTGCCAAAGGCATTGCTTTGCAGCCATGCGGCAATGATGACCAGATTGCATCTACTTATGGTAAGCGTTTTGCCAACTCCGGTGGTGTTACAGAGGCTGTGCTGCAGAGCCTGAAAGAGACTGGAGAGGATATTGATGCCAAGGTATATCGGGCAAATGGCGCGGCAGAATGTAAGAAAGCGCTTCTTCTTCTGAGGGCAGCGAAACTTCCGGAAGATTTTGTGGAAGGCATGATTTGCGATGGCGGATGTGTTGGCGGACCCAGTGCATTCAAAGACCAGATGAAGTTTAGGAAAGACAGGGATGAGCTGATTCAGCAGGCGGATAACCGTGAAATCCATGAGAATCTTGAAGATTATGATATGGACAGCTTTTCCATGCATCGGGAATAGGAGTAAATTTTTATATAGACATCATTTAAGACAGGGCTGTCGGCGTATGCCGACAGTCCTGTTTCGTTAGCAGAAACATTTCCTGTTATGTCCTTGACAGATATATCGTCAACTGATATATTATATGTATCGAGTGGCGATATATTATTGCTTGATATATCAATTGTTGATAGTTTATCAGATATATGTGTAAGGAGGCGGTTATTTGGCGGAGAAGCAAACAGCAATGACAGAATCCGTCTATTATATTCTCTTATCTCTGGGAACGCCGAATCATGGATATGGCATTATCCAGAAGACTATGGAACTCACAGACGGCAGACTGGAGCTGGGGGCGGGGACTTTGTACGGAGCGCTCAATACTTTGTTGGAGAAAGGCTGGATTCGGCTATACAGTGAGGATAAACATTCAAGAAAGAAAAAGCAGTACATCATTACGGAACAGGGAAATCTTGCCTTGCAGCTGGAAATGGAGCGTCTGCAAGAGCTTCTGGAAAATGGCAGGCGGATATATCAGCAGCAGATGTCTGTCGAGTTGGAGGAAGAGGAGGGCAAGTGTAGGGAAAAGGTTCAGGAATCAGCAGAAAGGAGAGAGGCAATAGATGAAAAAGTTCAGGTTGTATTTTGATAAAGAAAAAGAGGAAGCATGGCTGAATGAACTGAGTCAACGTGGATGGGCGATGACGGGATTCTTTGCTGGGCTGTACACGTTTATGCCCTGTGAGCCTGGCAAGTATATCTACCGCGTGGATATGCGGGGGGAAGCCGGGCGTACGCCTGTCTGGAGAAATGATTACGAGGAATACATAGAATTGGTGGAAGAGACTGGCGCCGAGTATGTCTGCCGCTGGGGATGGTGGCTCATATTCCGCAAGGAAGCAGAGAAAGGCGAATTCACGTTGTATACAGATGTGGAATCCCAGATTGCGCTGTATAAAAGAATCCGCTGGATGTTCCTCTTTGTCGGGATGCTGGAGTGTTCATTGGCATTGTCAAATACCGGGAATTTACTGGATTTCTGGAATAGATTTGGTTATTTTGACGGCATTGGCTTTTTTATTTTTGCAGCTGTGTTCTTTGCCTGGCTTGTCACAGTGGGATTTTTCCTGATGTCGTTGAAATTTACGCTGAAAATGAGAAAGCTCAGGCGGTAGATAAAAATGGTGAAACTCAAAAAAGAACCCTTGACAAGGAATATAAATTATATTATTGTATTATTTAAATAGTACAGTACAAAGAGAGGACAATATATGAAAGAATTGTTGAAAGTGCAGAATTTGCGGAAAACCTTTAAGATTTCTGCCAAGCAGCAGAAGATTGAGAAGACAAAGGAACGTATCAAGGTGGCAGTCGATGATTTAAGCTTTACCGCCTATGAGGGTGAAGTGTTTGGGCTGCTGGGACCGAACGGTGCAGGCAAGACCACGACGCTGCGCATGATGTCTGCGCTGGTGAAGCCGGACAAGGGGGATGTGCTGGTTGATGGAGCCAGTGTGGTCAAGAATCCAGAGGAAGTCCGTAAGAAGATTGGATTTCTCACCAGTGAGCTGAAACTGGAAGAGTTTTTTACGCCAAATTACCTGTTTACTTTTTTCTCAGAACTGCATGGTGTGGATAAGGCGCAGGCAGCGGCAAGGAAGCAGAACCTGTTTGAGAAATTTGGCATTACGAAGTTTGCCGAAGTGAAGGTTGGGGACCTCTCTACCGGGATGAAGCAGAAGATATCTTTGGTGATTTCCATTGTGCATGACCCGGACATCATAATTTTTGATGAGCCGACCAACGGACTGGATGTCCTGACGGCGAAGGTTGTCACGGATTTCCTGCTGGAACTGAAAGAGCAGGGTAAGACGATTGTGGTATCTACACATATTTTCAGCCTGATAGAGAAAATCTGTGACAGAGTAGGCGTTGTGATAGACGGCAGGATGGCAGTCTGCGATACACTGGCGAATCTTACCGCAGAGAAACCGTTGGAAGAGAAGTTCTTCGATATTTTTGCAGAAAGAGCAGGTGGCTTAAATGAAAAATAGCATTATGACAATCATGAAGAAAGAGTTTACCCGGTTCTTTACCGACCGGAGAATGGTATTGACTACCGTGATTATGCCAGGCCTGATGATTTATCTCTTATATTCTTTTATGGGCAGCGGGCTTGCTTCCCAGTTTGAGACAGCAGAGGATTTTAAGGCAGAAGTTTGTGTGGTAAACTTGCCGGAGAGTATGCGGGAGATAGCAAAGAACGGCGCTCCCCTGGAGTTTAAAGAGGTTTCAGGAAATGAGACGGAGCAGTTATTGGAAGATTTGGAGTCACAGGAAGCAGTTTTTGATCTACTGGCAGTATTTCCAGAAGATTTTGATGCCCAGATAGCAGCGTATGACGTGGCAGAGGGCGGGCAGGCGCCGGCAGTGAAGATCTATTACAACTCTACGGATACGGACTCCCAGACCTCCTATACGATGATGACGGAGGCTCTCGCTGCATACGAATCTGCGCTTGCCAATAAGTTTGACGTCAATCCGGGGGAAGAGGTTTATGACATGGCAACCGAAGAGGATATGTCTGCACAGATATTCTCCATGATGGTGCCCATGCTGATGATGGTATTTTTGTTCAGCGGCTGTATGGCGGTGGCGCCGGAATCCATTGCCGGGGAGAAAGAGCGCGGAACGATTGCAACGCTCCTTGTCACACCGATGAAGCGCAGCCATCTGGCGATAGGCAAGATTGTCAGCCTGAGCGTAATTGCCATTTTGAGCGGCTTTTCCAGCTTTCTGGGAACCATGCTTTCCTTGCCTAAGATGATGGGCACGGATGAAGGGGTAAATGCCAGTGTCTACAATATGTCAGATTACATATTGACCCTGCTGGTTGTCCTGTCAACGGTATTAGTTATTATCACGCTGGTATCCATTATCTCAGCATTTGCCAGAAATGTAAAGGAGGCGACCGGCTGGGTAACGCCGGTAATGATTATTTCCATGCTTTTGGGCGTGACTTCCATGGTGCCTAGCCTCTGTAAGACGGAACCTGTATGGTTCTTACTCCCCCTGTATAACAGCGTGCAGAGCATGAATGGAATTTTTTCCATGAATGTGGATGTGGTAAACATTGCGGTGACTGTGGCAGCCAATGTCTGCTATGCCGGAATAGGGGTTTTCGTGCTTGCCAAGATGTTTGACAACGAAAAAGTGATGTTCTCAAAGTAGTGCAAAGGTTTCCATCACGTTGTGATGGAAACCTTTTGGTACTATGAATTACAAAATGGGGAAACGCAAAATTCTTTTTTCTTGTAAATTCCAGATGGGTGGTATATAATAAGCAACAGGTTAAAATGCAAGAGATATCTGAGACAGGAAAAGGAGAATTGTTATGAGTAAAGTACGAACAAGATATGCACCTAGCCCAACAGGAAAGATGCATGTGGGAAATCTGCGTTCTGCACTGTATGAATTTCTGATTGCCAAACATGCAGGCGGGGATTTTATGCTGAGGATAGAGGATACTGACCAGGAGCGTTTCGTGGAGGGCGCCATTGACATTATTTACCGTACGCTGGAGAGCGCAGGGCTTAAACATGATGAAGGTCCTGATAAGGATGGCGGTTTTGGACCCTATATCCAGAGCGAGCGTATGAAGAGCGGGATTTATATGGAATATGCCAGAAAGCTGGTAGAACGTGGCGAGGCGTATTACTGTTTTTGTGATAAGGAGCGTTTGGATTCCCTGAAAACGGAGATTGTGGAAGGCAAGGAGATTATGATGTATGATAAGCATTGCCTTTCGTTGTCAAAAGAAGAAGTAGAAGCGAACCTTGCTTCGGGCAAGCCGTTTGTCATCCGGCAGAATATCCCAAACGAGGGCACAACTACGTTCCATGATGAATTATATGGAGATATCAGCGTGGAAAATGCAGAGTTGGATGACATGGTATTGATTAAATCCGATGGTTATCCCACTTACAATTTTGCCAATGTGGTGGATGACCACACAATGAATATTACCCATGTGGTGCGGGGCAACGAATATCTGTCTTCTGCGCCCAAGTACCAGCGGCTCTATGATGCCTTTGGCTGGGAATCACCGGTTTACATCCATCTGCCGCTGATTACTGACGAGAATCATAAGAAATTATCGAAGCGCAGCGGGCATGCTTCATTTGAAGATTTGATTGCGCAGGGATTTCTGACCGAGGCTGTTGTGAATTATATTGCGCTTCTGGGCTGGAGCCCGGAGGAAAACCGGGAAATATTCACGTTGGACGAATTGATTGAGGAATTTGATTATCATCGAATCAGTAAGTCTCCGGCAGTTTTTGATATCGTGAAGCTGAAATGGATGAACGGCGAGTATTTAAAAGCCATGGATTTTGATAAGTTTTATGAGATGGCAGAGCCGTATCTGAGAGAAAGCCTTACCAAAGATTTTGACCTTAAGAAGATAGCGGCTATGGTTAAGACCAGAATTGAGATTTTCCCGGATATAGCGGATCATGTTGATTTCTTTGAGGCTGTGCCGGAGTATGATATTTCCATGTACGCCCACAAGAAAATGAAGACCACGCCTGAGACGTCGTTGGAGGTACTGGAGGAACTGCTTCCCATCTTAGAGGCACAGGAAGATTATGCCAACGATGCGTTGTATGAGACGCTCTGCAAATATGTGGCGGACAAGGGCTGCAAAAACGGCTATGTCATGTGGCCCGTGCGCACCGCAGTTTCCGGTAAGCAGATGACGCCGGGGGGCGCTACGGAGATTATGGAAGTGCTGGGTAAGGAGGAATCCTTAGCAAGGATTCGGGCGGCGGTTGCCAAATTGCAGGCAGGTAAGGAATCTTCTCTATGAACTTTAATTCATCTCAGACAGAGGCTATCGGGCATACGACCGGACCCATGCTGGTATTGGCGGGTCCGGGGTCCGGTAAGACCACTGTTATCACACAGCGTACCAGAAACTTGATTTTAAATGAGAGCGTTGAGCCTTCCCATATTCTTGTCATCACGTTTACCAAGGCGGCAGCGGTGGAGATGAAGGAGCGGTTTTGCCGCTTGATGGGAAATAAGAAATATCCTGTCACCTTCGGAACTTTCCATGCAGTCTTTTTTCAGATTCTTAAACATGCCTATGGGTTTCACAGCGGCAACATTGCCAGCGAGGAGCAGCGTTTCCGTTTTATGCGCGAGATTATCCAACGGCTGCATCTGGAGTATGAAGATGAGAATGAATTTGCCGGTGACTTGTTAGGGGAAATCAGCCTTGTAAAAAATACAGGGATTGCCTTGGAGCATTATTACCCTAAGAATTGTGCCAAAGAGATTTTTGAACAGATATACCATTCGTATGATGCCAGGATGCGCCGGCAGCGGCTGATTGACTTTGATGACATGTTAGTATATTGCTATGAGCTGTTTGAGCAGAGGAAGGATATTTTGTCAGCCTGGCAGAGGAAGTTTCAATATATCCTTATTGATGAGTTTCAGGACATCAATAAAGTTCAGTTTGAGATTATCAGGATGCTTGCCCAGCCGGAAGATAATTTATTTGCGGTGGGAGATGACGACCAGTCTATTTACCGTTTCCGGGGAGCTAAGCCGGAGATTATGCTGGGATTTGAATCTGCCTATCCTGAGACAAAAAAGGTGCTTCTTGATGTTAATTACCGGTCTCCCAAGGATATAGTGGATACTTCCTTGCGCCTGATTTCCCATAATGCCCAGCGGTTTGAAAAAAAGATTTCAGCGTGCGCTGAGGGAGAAGAGGGGAAGGTGTCTTATCATATGTGGATGGGGCAGAAAGAGGAAGGGGAGGGGGTCATTGCGCAGATTTTACAGGCGGTAAAGTCTGGTTATGCTTACTCTGACTGTGCAGTGCTCTTTCGTACCAATACGCAGCCAAGGATGTTTATGTCCCAGCTGATGGCATACAACATTCCTTTCCGCACGAGGGACAATATTCCCAACCTCTATGAACATTGGATTACCCGGGATATTTTAACTTACATTCGCCTTGCGCGGGGAAGCCGCAGCCGGGGAGATATGTTAAGGGTTATGAACCGTCCGAACCGCTATATCACCAGGGAAAGCCTGGAAGAGGAGACAGTCTCCTTCGAAGTCTGGGCAGATTATTTCTATGACAAGGACCAGCATTGGGTGGCAGAGCGGATTGAGCAGCTGGAAGCTGACTTGCGGGTCATCAGTCGGCTTGGTCCCTTTGCGGCATTGAACTATATCCGTATGGGAATCGGCTATGAAGCGTATTTACAGGATTATGCCGAGTACCGAAGAATCAGCGCAGACAATTTAATGGATGTTTTAGACGAACTGCAGGATGGCGCGAAAGCATTTGCAGATTATGAATCGTGGTTTGCACATATGGAGGAATATACCAAAGAGCTGCAGAAACAGAAGCGGCAGCAGGAATTGTCTGGTGACTGTATCTCGCTGTCTACGCTTCATAGCGCCAAAGGGCTGGAATATCCGATTGTGCATATCCTGGATGTCAATGAGGAATGGATGCCTTATAAAAAAGCCATCTTAGATGCAGACCTTCAGGAAGAACGGCGTATGTTTTATGTGGGAATTACCCGTGCCAGGCAGAAACTTTTTATTCATAGTGTAAAAAAAATCAATGGCAAAGAATTGGAGATTTCCAGATTTGTGGAAGAGATGCGGGAGGGGGAGCAGTACCGCGAATCATAAGGAATATATTTATGTGTATCTTTAAAGCCCCCAGCTATACTGTCATTGCAGCATAGCCAGGGGCTTCCATTGTCTCATTGTAGCGTGTCCGAAAGCCTTTGTCTCATTGCGGAACTAATCTTCAAGTTCTTTCCACTCTGCTTCGTCAAGCAGTTCCTCGAAGCGGTCAGTTACAGCATCGTATTCATCGTCATCTTCAATGTCCTCTATAGAGGGATTCCCATCTTCATCTTCGAAGTAGCGGTAGATGAATACCTCTGTCTCCTCTTCATCGTCATCATCCTCGTCTTCTTCCGGCATCAGGACAATGTAGTTTTGGTCTTCCAGGTCGAAAATGGTGAGAATCTTGCATTCTACCTCCAAATTATCTTCCAGGGTCAGGGTAACGCGAAGGTCTTCCATATCATCCTCTTCTTCTGGGATGTTTGCAGGGTTTGTGTTTGGCTTGTCACTCATGGCAGGCACCTCATTCTTTCTGAAATATTATATAATAGCCTGAATGTAAAGTTCAGGATGTTTCACAAGGTCAATACACTCGCCAGTGGAAAGGCGCAGCAACGGACGGGAATGGTGCACCGTATTATTCATGATGACAGTTCCGGTTGTGCCATCGCTTAGCATTACAGTGTTGCCCATGTATGTATCTAGAATCCTGGTCATGAAGGTAATGATATATTCTGCATCGTATTTTTCCAGTCCTTCGCGCTCGAAAGCAGCAATTACCTCGAAAGGACAGTAGCCTTTGCGGTAAGGGCGGTTGGAGGTCATGGCATCGTAGACGTCGGCAATGGCGATGATTTTAGCAAAGTCGGGTATCTCATCGTTCTTTAATCCAGAGGGATATCCGCTTCCGTCACAGCGTTCATGATGCAGCCGTGCAGTCTCTACAATCCGTTCATCCAGATTCTGGCTGGCAAGAACCTCTGCCCCATTGACTGCATGTTTCTTGACCTCTTCGTATTCTTTGGGGGTGAGTGAGGAAGGTTTTAAGAGAATATTAGGGTCGATGGTACATTTGCCAATATCGTGAAGAAGACCTGCGAGTGTCAGTACATCTAAATCTTCATCGGAGAGACCAAGCCATTCTCCCATCATACGCCCTATCAATGCGACATTGATGCTGTGTGCAAAAGTAGTGTCGTCAATCTGGCGCATATTATGCAGCATGTCAAATACGGAGAGTGAGGTCAGGCGGTTTTCGTATAGCGTACTAACCTGATCAATCAGTGCCCTGGACTCTACCGGGATATTCTCATTCAGAAGGTCGTCAAAAGAAGATTCTAAATAGCGTGATTTTTCATGGTAATCTGCTTTGAAAGTGTGGAATTCTTCGCTTTTCCGTATTTTCTGGGAGTAAGAGACAGGCTCTGTCTGCGGCGCGGAATCCTCATTAGCCGCAATATCGGAAGATTCTTGGATATTTACCCATTCGATTCCATAAAATTCCAGTCGGGAAATCTGCTGAGCAGTCAAAAGAGTATTGGCAGAGAGTATCATCTGTCCTGTTTTCGTGTACACGGGTGTAGCTGTGTATGTGCCTGTCTGAATGTCTTTTGTTGCTGTTTTGATCATATGAAGTTCCTCATTTCTTTAGAGTAATTATCGTAACTTTTCAGAACCCCAGGTTGCAGGTTCTCCTTTGTATAGAATACCATAATAGTGAAAAAAATTCCACTGTTATACAGACAATTGTTACATAAATTTGGGATAAAATGTGCAATAACTGTTCCTAACTGTTGCAAAAAAACCTTTCCAAATCCTATCTGACTTGTTATAATAAGAATCAGGAAACAGGAAACAGAGATTAGGTAGACAGCATAGGAGGAGCATATGAATTTTCAAATCTGTACCGGAATCCAGGAGCAGGCAGGTGTGACGAAACATGGTGACAAAATATTATTTTCTATTCAGGCACCGGAGAACGCTGAATGCAAACTGTTGTTATATCCCAGAGACAATGGAACGGTTCTGAAAATTCCTATGAAGGCAGAAGATAGCAGGAAAACTCTGTATACTGTGGGGGTACAGGGGCTGGATTGGGAGAAGCATGACTATAATTTTGAAGTAGATGCGAAGGAAGTGACTGATCCATACGCATATAAAATTACTGGTCGGGAAGTCTGGGGAGACGAGAGGCGCAAGCCTTATGTCTGGCGGACAGAACCGTTTGTGCCGCAGCGGGAAAAACGGCGCAAAGCGTGGGAAGAGGCCGAACGGAAAGGAGTTCTGTCTGCAAAGCAGCGGGGCAAAGAAGAGAATAAAATTAAAAGTTCTTTTTATTTTTCTGAATTTAAGTGGAGGAAAGATAAGTTTCCTCAGGTTCCCAAGGAGGATATGGTAATTTACAAACTCCATGTACGTGGGTTTTCCATGGGGATGAGGAACAATAATGTAAAGCGGGGCACTGTAGGGGCTATTGAACACCGGCTCAATGATATGAAACAGCTGGGAGTGACTACTCTGCTTTTTATGCCCCTTTATGAGTTTGAGGAATTTCTCGTATTGGATGAGAATAAAGAGAGCAAGGATATGAAAGCGCAGCTTAACTACTGGGGGTATACAAAGGGCAGCTATTTCGCGCCGAAAGCATCTTACCTGAAAGAGAACAATCCGGATGAATTGAAACATCTGATTCAGAAAATGCATCAGAAGGACATGGAATGTGTTTTGGAATTTTATTTTCCACAGAAGATAAACCCACATTTAATATTAGATGTTTTACATTATTGGCGTAAGGAATACCATGTGGATGGATTTCGGATTGTCGGCAATGCCATTGGTGCGCAACTGGCGGCGCAAGACCCGAGCCTGGGCGGCTGTAAGTTGTTTTTTGATAGTTTTTTGGAGGAATTGGCGCGGGACCCGGAGCGTTATGGACCTGAACTATACGCTTATGATGAGAGGTTTCTCTATGAGGTGCGGAAAATGCTGAATCACCAGGGAGGAAATATTTATGAATTTTCCTGCCAGATGCGCAGACAGCAGAAACGGCAGGGGTTTGTAAATTTTGTTGCAGAAAATAATGGATTTACACTGTGGGACGTCTTTTCTTACGAGTATAAGCATAATGAATTAAATGAGGAAGATAACCGCGATGGCAACCGATGGAATTTCAGCACGAATTGCGGGCAGGAAGGATTTACCCGTAAACGCCCGATTCTTGATTTGCGTAAGCGTCAGGTGAAAAATGCCCTTACGGTGCTGTTTTTTGCGCAGGGAGTTCCTATGCTCTGGATGGGAGATGAGAGCGGGAATTCGCAGAATGGAAATAACAATGCCTATTGCCAGGACAATGAGATTGGCTGGAAAGACTGGAAAAATTCTGTAATCAGCAGACAGATTACAGAGTTTGTCAGAGGGTTGGCGAGATTGCGGAGGGACTATCCCATGCTGCGCAGTCCGAATCCATACCATTTGATGGATTATAAGAATCTGGGCTGCCCGGATCTGTCTTATCACAGCGATGGCGGCTGGAAGATAGATTTTGATATGAACCGCAGTTTTATCGGCATGTTTTATGCGGGAGAGTATGTGCATTCCAAGGAGAGTATCTATATTGCATATAATTTCCAATATACGACGCAGAAGTTTGCGCTGCCCGAGAACATGGAATGGAAGCTTTTGCTGGATACTTCGCAGGAACAGTCAATATTAGAAGAGCCGAAAATGGTCGGAAGAGTGCAGGAATTCCGGGTAAGGGAGCAATCGGTCTGTCTGCTGTCCGGCAGGTCTATCCGTGGAAGAGAACGTGGAAAGGGGATATAGGCAGTAGGACATGGTAGAGAAACAGGAAATTTTTGGGCTTAATGGATTTGTATTGAAATGCATCGCCATGGTCTGCATGCTGATTGACCATATGGGAGCGGTGCTGTTTCCGCAGTATCGGATTTTGCGGATGATTGGAAGGATTGCGTTTCCGATTTATTGCTTCCTCCTTGTGGAGGGGGCAATGCATACCAAGGACATTCGTAAATATGAACTTCGGCTGTTGGGGTTTGCTCTGATTTCAGAGATTCCTTTTGACTTGGCATTTCGCAGAGGCATAGACTGGAGCCACCAGAATGTGTTTTTCACGCTGCTTTTCGGGGTCATAGCCATAGATTTGGCGCAACAATTCAAAAATAAACTAAGTGTAATTTTAATTTTTCCAGTAATGATTGTGGTTGCAGAATTTCTGAATACAGACTATGGCGGGAAAGGCATTGTATTTATACTGTGTTATTATCTCTTATATGAAAGGAAAGTAATCAAACATGTGATGTTTGCAATTGAGAATATTTTGCTCTATGGTCTGGGTATTCAGATATATGCATGTCTGGCTGTGATACCTATGATGTTTTATAATGGCAAAAAGGGACCTTCCCTGAAATATTTCTTTTATGCATTCTACCCGCTTCATTTGTTGATTTTATATTTAATATTTAAAATTATATACGGATAAATCTATTGTATTGTGAGGTAAAATATGAAGGCATGGCAGCATTTCAAAACAATCAACCATCATAAAATGCTTGTGATGAAGGGGTGTTTTCGGGTGGGGTTGTATAAGCAGGGGTTATTGCATGACCTGTCTAAGTATAGCCCTACAGAATTTTTGGTGGGCTGCAAATATTTTCAGGGAAATTTAAGCCCTAATAATATTGAGCGGCTGGAAAAAGGATATTCGCAGGCATGGCTGCACCATAAGGGCAGGAACAAACACCATTTGGAGTATTGGCTGGATTATGGGGTGGGGGAAAAGAAAGGAATCAGCGGCATGAAGATGCCTCTGAAATATGTTGTGGAAATGTTCATTGACCGCGTATCTGCCTCCAAGAATTACCAGAAAGAGAAGTATACGGACCGGAGTGCGCTGGAATATTATGAACATGGCAAGGATTACCATATTCTCCATGAGGACAGCCGGGCATTGCTGGAAAAGCTGCTGCATATGCTGGCGGACCGGGGGGAGGATGAAGTTTTCCATTATATCAAGCATGTCCTGCTTAAGCAGAAAGACTACGGTACGCCATACCAAAAGCCAGCTGAAGGTACCAATCATACGAACTGATTCAACGTTGGTTCATAATGGTAATCAAGGACGGCGAGCTGTTTTTTTATATCCTCGGCGGATACCTCAGCATTCTGGCAGAGTTCTTCCAGTGAAGAATGGTAATCTCTCAGGTATGTGTTGATGACGCTAAGCAGCATTACTGGGTCTTTTGGCAGTTTCATGGCAATACCTCCGGAATTTTTGCTATTAGTATAACCTCTTTTACGAGGGATGACAAGTTGAATTTAATATGGAAAGGCACTTCGAAGCTTGATTTTTCATAGAATGTAATAAATCAGCTAAGGGGTGCTTTTTTTGAAAACTTTTTTAAAGCCGCTGAATGCAGAGGAAGAAAAATATTATCTGGAAAAAATGAAAGAGGGCAGCCTTGAAGCTAAACATACCCTGATTGAAAGGAATCTGAGACTGGTAGCGCATATTTCAAGAAAGTACCAGAGTGGGGAAGAGGATATGGAAGATTTGATTTCCATAGGAACCATAGGGCTCATCAAGGCGATTGCGACCTTTAACTATGAGCGGGGAAACAGGCTTGCTACTTATGCGGCGCGGTGTATTGACAATGAGCTGTTAATGTATTTTCGGGGAAAGAAGAAGACATCCCGGGAGGTCTCCCTGTATGAACCCATCGGAACGGACAAAGAAGGAAATCAGATTAATCTGATGGATGTGGTGGAGAGCACAGATAGAGAAATCTTTGAGGTAATTGAGTTAAAGAGCAATACGAAAAAGATTTATGAGATGATTCCCAGAGTGCTGAACGACAGGGAGCGGCAGATTATTGAATGGAGGTATGGGCTGTATAACCGAAAGCCGGTAACACAGCGGGAAATGGCTGATAAGCTGGGAATTTCCCGTTCTTATGTCAGCCGTATTGAGAAGCGTGCTCTGGAGAAATTGAAAAGCTGTTTTTGAGAAACAGCTTTTCAACTGCCACAAAACGTGATATGATATACCCATCTTTTTTCGGGGCGTGTCTGCCCTCATATCCCAAACCAGTACAGAGGGAGGTATTTTTGTATAGTATTGTATCAACAGCTATCGTCTGTGGCATCCGCAGCGTTCTTGTTCAGGTGGAGGCAGACGTGTGTGATGGAATGCCTGCATTTGAAATGGTAGGCATTTTGTCCTCAGAGGTCAGGGAGGCGAAAGAACGGATCCGCGCGGCAATCCGCAACAGCAGTATCCGCCTGTCTCCTAAGAAAATTACCGTAAATCTCTATCCGGCAGATATCCGTAAAAGCGGAACAGTGTTCGATTTGCCGATTGCACTTGCCATCCTGGCGGCATACGGCAGGATTCCCCAGGAATACCTGGATGGAATCTTATTTGCCGGAGAAATCGGCCTCAATGGAGAAATCCGTCCGACAGCCGGAATCCTGCCCATGGTCCTTGCAGCGCGTGAGGCAGGGAAGCGTGTGGTCTGCGTTCCCAAAGAAAATGTTCGGGAAGCGCAGGTTGTGAAGGGAATTACAATCCTTCCGGGGGAAAGCCTGGGGCAGGTGATTGAACTGACGGAAAGTTACTTTCGAGAACCGGAAAAATATAAGGCAGACGTAGGCAGTAATATAGAAGAAACTGCCGAAAAGCCGCAGAATGCGGACTTTGACTTCGCTTCCATACATGGTCAGAAGGTTCTGAAACGAGCCTGTGAAATTGCAGCCAGCGGCAGACATAATATGCTGATGCTCGGTTCCCCTGGGGCAGGGAAGACCATGGCGGCGCGCGCGGTTGCGACAATCCTTCCGCCCCTTACGGAGGAGGAGGCCTTAGAACTTGCCAAAGTGTACAGCGTTTTGGGCATGTTTGGGCAGCGTGAGATGAATTTCCGGGAAAGGCCTTACCGCAGCCCCCACCATACCATCAGCCTGGCAGGGATGGCGGGAGGAGGGACTGTTCCTAAACCTGGGGAAATCAGCCTGGCACATAAAGGCGTATTGTTTTTGGACGAGCTGACGGAATTTAAAAGGCCGGTACTGGAGGTGCTGCGGCAGCCTTTGGAGGAACGTGAAATCCGGCTGGTGCGCGGGAATGGCACGTATTTTTATCCAGCGGATATCATGTTGATTGCAGCAATGAATCCGTGCAGCTGTGGCTATTTTCCAGACAGGAACCGCTGTACCTGTACGAAAGCTATGATAGAGCGGCACCTGAGCAAGATTAGCCGTCCTTTGCTCGACAGGATGGATATCTGCGTGGAGGTCAGCCGTCCGGCGCTTTGGGAACTGACAAACAGACAGCCAGAGGAAAGTTCTGCCCTTATCCGCAGCCGCGTAGCGCGGACGCAGGCCATTCAGAGGGAACGTTTTGCAGGAAGCAAAATCCTCTATAACAGCCAGATTCCGCCATCTGCAATAAAGGATTGGTGTGCAATGGAATCGGAGGGAGAAGAATTGCTCAGTGAATCCTTTGAGCGCCTGGAACTGACTGCGCGGGGGTATTATCGTGTGCTGCGCGTAGCACGTACAATTGCAGATATGGAAGGAGCGGCGAAAATTGGGCGCACCCATATATATGAGAGCCTTTTGTACCGCAGCATAGACAGAAAGGTGTGGGACTGGGAATGAGTGCAGAAATGGAAGCGTATAATAAATATGAGTACTGGCTTGCGGGAATTGTATCCCTTCCCGGGAGGAAGAAGATTTACCTGAAGAGTTTGTTTGGTGAGGCAGAAAGGCTTTATCATGCCCCCAAGGAGGCGTTGGAGCAGATTCCTGTATTGACCGAATGTGAGAAAGAGGGAATTGTGGCAGCGCAGAATAAAACAGAAGAACAGCTGGAGAAAGAACTGGCGTACTGCCAGAGCAAAGGGATTATGCTGGCAGTTTGGCAGGAAGCCGCATACCCTGTGAGTCTGGAACATATTTATAATCCTCCGTATGGACTGTTTTACCGAGGAAAATTTCCAGATGGAGGACAAAAAGCTGTCAGCGTTGTGGGAGCCAGGAATTGTACATGTTATGGGAAAACGGTGGCGCAGCAGGTTGGCAAAGAACTTGCGGCGGCGGGCATTCTGGTGGTCAGCGGCATGGCGGCGGGCATCGATGGAGCGGCACAGCGGGGAGCTTTGTGCGGCGGGGGCAGCACACTGGGGGTGCTGGGATGTGGTGTGGATATTTGTTATCCGGCAGCGAACAGGGAACTGTATGAGCGGCTCGCAACTGATGGCTGTGTAATTTCGGAGTATCCGCCGCGCACACGTCCATTGGCCTTGAATTTCCCCCAGCGGAACCGGATTATCAGCGGTTTGTCTGATGTGGTGCTGGTAGTGGAGGCAAGGGAGAAAAGCGGTTCTTTGATAACGGCGGATTTTGCTTTGGAACAGGGAAAGGATATTTATGCTGTGCCAGGGCGTATTTCTGATTTGTCCAGCAGGGGTACAAACCGCTTGATTCAGCAAGGCGCGGGCATCTATCTGAATATGGAAAATTTTTTAGAAGCGATGCATATTTTTTCAAAAACAGAAGAGAATTCATGCAAAAAGCAAAAAATTTCCCTTGAAAATTTAGAAAGGTTGGTGTATAGTTGTCTCGATTTGACTCCGAGGAATCTGGAAAGCATTTGGGCTGAGACAGGATTGGACCTGGGAGTATTGATGGAGACTCTGGGAACATTGCAGGAAATGGGCGTTGTTTCCGAAATTTATAAAAATTATTTTATCCGTTCCGATATTGATTAGGGAGGAGCAGACACATGGCAAAGTATCTGGTAATTGTGGAATCACCGGCGAAGGTGAAGACTATCAAGAAATTCCTGGGGAAGAATTACGAAGTGGTGGCATCTAACGGTCACGTACGTGATTTGCCGAAAAGCCAGCTTGGTATAGATGTGGAACATGACTATGAGCCGAAATATATTACAATCCGTGGTAAGGGAGATATACTGGCCAATCTCAGGAAAGAAGTGAAAAAAGCAGAAAAGGTTTATCTGGCAACGGACCCGGACCGGGAAGGAGAAGCCATCTCCTGGCATCTTTCGAAGGCACTGAAACTGGATGACAAGAAAGTTTATCGGATTAGTTTTAATGAGATTACAAAGAATGCGGTAAAGGCCTCATTGAAACAGGCGCGTAATATTGATTTGAACCTGGTAGATGCCCAGCAGACACGCCGTATGCTCGATCGTATGGTGGGTTACCGTATCAGCCCGGTATTGTGGGCAAAAGTAAAGCGGGGACTGAGCGCCGGGCGCGTCCAGTCAGTGGCGCTGCGCATTATCTGTGACAGGGAGGAAGAGATTAATGCATTTATCCCGGAAGAATACTGGACATTGGATGCAAAGTTTGCTGTCCCAGGTGAGAAAAAATTTCTCTCTGCCAAATTTCACGGTGATGAAAATGGAAAGATTACTATCGGTTCCAGGCAGGAACTGGATGAGATATTGAAGGATTTGAAGCAGGAGAACTATCAGGTGCTGGATGTGAAGAAGGGCAGCCGGGTAAAGAAAGCCCCGCTTCCCTTTACGACCAGCACATTGCAGCAAGAGGCAGCAAAACGCCTGAATTTTTCTACGCAGAAGACCATGCGTCTGGCTCAGCAGCTCTACGAAGGAATTGACATCAAGGGTCAGGGGACCGTGGGCATCATTACTTACCTGAGAACGGATTCTGTCCGTGTTTCAGAAGAAGCGGATGCGGCAGCGCGGGAATATATCGGCACTGCCTATGGGGACAAATATGTTGCCCAGGCGGGGGAGAGCAAAAAGAGCAGCCAGAAAATCCAGGATGCCCATGAGGCAATCCGTCCTTCGGATATCACCCGTACCCCGGTGAAAATCAAGGAATCCTTAAGCCGCGACCAGTTCCGCCTGTATCAGTTAATCTGGAACCGGTTTGCAGCGAGCCGTATGTCCGGTGCAGAGTACGAGACTACTTCTGTGAAAATAGGAGCCGGGAATTACCGTTTCCATGTGTCGGCTTCCAAGATTGTCTTTGAAGGATTTTTGTCTGTATATACCAGTGACGATGATGAGAAGAGCGAGAACAATGTGCTGCTTAAATCCATCGACACGGACACCAAGCTGGAGATAAAAGAGCTGGAAGAGAAACAGCATTTCACACAGCCTCCGGCACATTTTACGGAGGCTTCTCTGGTTAAGACGTTGGAAGAACTTGGTATTGGGCGTCCCAGTACTTATGCGCCCACTATCACAACGTTACTTGCCAGGCGCTATCTGACAAAAGAAAACCGTAATCTTTATGTGACAGAATTGGGAGAGGTTGTCAATTCTATCATGAAAGAGGCATTCACTACGATTGTGGATGAGCAGTTTACGGCGAACATGGAATCTTTGCTGGATAAGGTGGCAGAAGGCAGCGTGGACTGGAAAACAGTGGTGAGGAATTTCTATCCTGATTTGGACGAGGCGGTACAGATTGCAGAAAAAGAACTGGAGAAGGTGGAGATTCAGGACGAAATAACGGATGTGGTCTGTGATTTGTGTGGGCGCAATATGGTAATCAAGTACGGTCCGCACGGCAGGTTCCTTGCATGTCCGGGGTTCCCGGAGTGCCGTAACACCAAGCCTTATCTGGAGAAGATTGGCGTGGCATGTCCGAAATGTGGGAAAGAAGTGGTGCTGCGTAAGACAAAGAAAGGCAGGAAGTATTATGGATGCGAATCAAATCCAGAATGTGATTTCATGAGCTGGCAGCGTCCTTCCGAGGAGAAGTGCCCGAAGTGCGGCGGCTATCTGGTGGAGAAAGGCAACAAGCTGGTATGTGCTGATAATCAGTGTGGATTTGTAAAAGAAAAGCAGAATAGTAAGAAAATAGAATCATAATTGCGAAAAATGCTAAAATAGATAGAAAGTTGTTGTACTTTCGCTAAAAACATGTTATAATCAGAACGAATTTGTAGAATTGCAGAGGGAAATATAAATTTTAATTAGGAGGTAATTGTTATGAGTGTTCAGTTATTAGACAAGACAAGGAAGATTAACAAGCTGCTGCATAATAACAATTCCTCAAAGGTTGTCTTTAACGATATCTGTGCAGTCCTGACAGGGATTTTGGATTCTAATATTCTGGTTATCAGTAAGAAAGGGAAGATTCTGGGGATTGGCAGAAACCGGCAGACAGAGGAGATTAAAGAATTGATTGCCGGGGACGTGGGAGGTTTTATTGACCCACTGCTGAATGAGCGTCTGCTGGGAATTCTTTCCACGAAGGAGAATGTCAATCTGGAGACTCTGGGATTTGTCTCCGGTGAAGTGAGCCTTTATCAGGCAATCATTACACCCATAGATATTGCGGGAGAGCGTTTGGGAACACTGTTTGTATACCGGCTGGAGAACCAGTACGATATTGATGATATCATCTTAAGCGAATATGGAACTACGGTTGTAGGTTTGGAGATGATGCGTTCTGTGAACGAGGAGAGCGCGGAGGAGAGCCGCAAAGTGCAGATTGTCAAATCGGCAATCAGTACCCTTTCTTTTTCGGAGTTGGAGGCAATTACCCATATCTTTGATGAGATGGAAGGAAAGGAAGGCATTCTGGTCGCCAGTAAGATTGCCGACAGGGTCGGGATTACCAGGAGTGTTATTGTGAATGCGCTCCGCAAATTCGAGAGTGCGGGTGTCATTGAATCCCGTTCTTCCGGGATGAAAGGCACTTATATCAAAGTGTTGAATGATGTAGTCTTTGAAGAGTTAGATAAGATAAAGCGAGAACATGTGAAAGACAATTGAATATACAGTGACGGATAGTCTGAGTTTTAGACATAGTTATAGCGGATAAACAGCTGAAAGGAATCGGCGGTGAGTTAAAATGGAATTTGCAAAAAGAGTTGCAGATTCCTTTTTTTGCCCAATATTTATAAAATATTAAAGTTAATTTTAACTTTGATTGCCAAAAGCGCCTGTCACCAAAGTGACAGGCAAGTGTCCGGCTTTTAGTAATATCTTCCAGACGAGGTAC